>JAKIYU010000169.1 GCA_022708385.1 Bacteroidota bacterium
TACGGCTTCGGGATTGATGCAGGTAAAAAAACCAAAAAGATGTGAGGGGTTATATACCGGGGCGTCATCAAGCAAAATAAGATTCTGGTCGCGCTCACCGCCTCTTACATAATAATTACCTGAGCCGTCAATAGTGTTTTTAATGCCCGGCATATACTGCATAGCTTTTATTACATCGGGTTCGGCAAAAAACAAGGGCATGCGCGACAATTTTGCCGAAGTCATTTCAGTAATGCCCATACGGTTGTTTTGTACAAAACGGTTACTGTCGTCCCTGTTGGTAATGATAACAGGAGCCAGGAGCATTTCTTCCTGCTCGAGCGCAATGTTTAAAGTGAAATTGCTATTTAATGCCACATCGTATCGCTGCGATTTATATCCGACAAATGAAACAACAATGGTATATTTATCAGCGGGAAGAGTAAAAGAAAAAAAGCCATAATTATTAGATATAGTCCCGTATTTTGCATCAGAGGTATAAACAGTAGCGCCAACGACTGTCTCACCGTTTTCCTTATCTTTAATATGCCCTTTTATTGTATAAGTTGCGGATTCATTATGCACAGGAGGCACAGGATTGTCCTGCTTTACGGGTAGGGGTTTTATAATTACCTGATTTTCGACAAAAACATATTGCAGGTTTAATGGCTTAAGCACTTCGGTTAAGGCTTGTTCAAGCGTTGCCTTTTTTATGCTGACTGAAATTTTTTTATCCAGGGGCAGTTGTTGATTGCTGTATGAAATGGGAATACCACTTTGGTCGGAGATGTCTTTAAGCACCAGGTTTAAGGTACGGTTTTTTGTATTAAGTGTAATTGGGGGTCCGGTTTTAACCTGCTGCGACAAAACGATATTCCTACAAAGAACATTCAGCAAAAATATTAGCAGGAAACCCTTATAAAGCCTCATTTGAAAAATATTACCGGTAATTATTATAAAATAAATCAGCACCCATTCCCATCAATTTCGATATTCTTTTTATCCTTTTTAACCTTTATTTCGAGTATGGTTTGCAATACATTGAGGACGCCGTCAATAGTGAGGTTTTCGAAGTTAACATTGAGGACACAATTGCTGATTTGTCCATTGAGTGTAATATGACAACCATACGTTTGATTTAAAGTTTCGGCAATATCCGACATTTTTTTATCCACAAAAACAAGTTTTGCCGTTTTCCAGGCATAGGTATTCATATCTTCCTGGTTTGCCGGTGTAGGTTTTTGTTCGGCTTGCCCGAAAATATATTTTTCGCCTGCATTAATGATAACAGATTTCCCTGTTAAATTATTATCGCACCTGACTCTGCCACTTTCAACCATCACCTGTTGGGGTTTGTTATCGAAAGCACTGATAAAAAACGAAGTTCCCAAAACAGTTACAGTGAAATTGTCTGTTTCTACAATAAAAGGCATGGTACTGTCGTGAGCTACGCTGAAATAGGCTTCTCCTTTAAGTTTAACAGGGCGTTTTTTACCGCTGAATGTTTCGGGATATTCAAGTTCGGAATTTCTGTTAAGGCTTATATTTGAACCGTCTGCCAGTTTAATTTCCTTCACAACATCTCCCGACCGGGCTATAATTCTCTTAGGGGAAGGAGAAAAGAAAAAAGCAAAATATAATGAAAACCCTATGAGCACAAGGATTGATGCAGCAATGGCATAATGCCTAACCTTTAAGGTTCTTTCGGTTTTATTTAATGTAACTTCAAGCGTTTTAGGTTTAAGCTTTGGTTTAAAAGAAAGCCACTCATCCTCCGTATTCATCTTGCTTAATTCAACCATATCAAGAACAGTTTTAAGACGCCTTAAAGCAATCATATTTTCCGGAGCGGCCGACAACCATTGTTTTATTTGGGCGCTTTCATCAGTAGAGGCCTCTCCAAGCAGATAGCGTGTCAGAAGTTCGTCGTTGATAATATGGTTATTATTGTTTTCCATTGTTTGTTTTACACAAAAGCAGGCTTATTCCCTAACCCGATTCAGAATTTTTTATTTATAAAATTGTATAATATTAAAAAAACTATCATTTCAATATAAGGCGACAGATTATCCCTTAGTAATTTAAGCGCCTTACTCATGTGTGCTTCAACAGTTTTTACGGAGATATCGAGTCTTTCGGCAATTTCGGCATATTTGAGCTCTTCGTAACGGCTCAGTATAAAAACTTCCCTGCATTTTTCGGGTAGGTTTTCAATTTCCTTTTTTATCAGGTTTTCGAGTTCACGAAATTCGGTCACATTGGTATCGTGCAAAGCGCCTTCGTAATTAAAAGCCTCATCGCCGTTTTTATTAAACTTTTTATTATCGCGAATAAAATTGAAACAGCGGTTTTTTACAGAAGTAAAAAGATAACCTTTTATCAAAGCATCGTTTTCGTAAAGCTCTCCTTTTTCCCAAATATTTATAAAAACATCGTGAACGATATCTTTAACTTTATCATTATCAAAGACGTACTGACGTGCAAATACACACAAACCCGCAAAGTACTTTTTAAAAAGGCTTTCAATAAGCGCTTCCGTTACTTTTTGTGTGCTATGTTGCAGTTGTTTTGTTTCCAACAGTTTTATTTACAAATATAGCAAAAAAACTATTTGGCATAGCCATGTTTCACATCATTTCTGTAAGGCCTCATGGCTCTGCAATACCTGCGATGACAACTAAAAATGCTTAACAGAACAACAAACAACAGGAGAAGAGATAATATTTTAACTGATTTTTTCATTGTTGCAGGATGTTTTTTATTAAAACGTAAAATAATAATTTTTAATTGTATTAAAATCGTTTGGCTGAAAACTTTAAATTTGTAATACTTTAGCAACGAAATTAATATACTTTTCCTACGTTAGTACTGTTTTAAACCTAACACGTGAATATATACAGGAAAAAACAATTATGGAAGTGGTTGCTTTTTGCTTTAGCAACACTCATTGTAGCAGCTTCGCTTTGGTACACCAACCAGTTGGTGAGGAAAATAGCCCATGACGAAAGGGAGAAGGTAAAGTTATGGGCCGAAGCTATCCAGCGCAGAGCAGCTTTGGTCAAATACACCGAGGTTTTGTTTGAACGACTAAAAAGCGAAGAACGCAAGCGGGTACAGCTATGGGCAGAGGCTACTAAAAGGCTTATTAATGCAGGCATTGAAGAAGACCTTACCTTTTACTCCGATATTATTTCGGGCAATACGAATATACCTGTAGTTTTAACTGATGATAAAGGTCAAATTATATCGGCCAAAAATGTAGATTTCAGTACCGACTCACTAAAGATGCTTGAGGGCAAGCTCAAAGAAGAGTTTTCATTTTTTGAACCGATTGTGGTAAACATTTTTCAAAACCGTAAAAGCTACCTTTATTACAAGGAGTCGCTCCTGTTCAATGAGTTGCGCAATATTCTCGACGATATAATCAGTTCTTTTATAGCCGAAGTTGTAAACAACAGTGCCTCAGTGCCCGTTATCATTACCGATTATTCCAGAAAGAATATAATAGCCTTTGGTAACATGGACAGCACGCTGATAAACAGCAGAGACAAAGCTGAGAAAGTAATAGCTGAAATGAAATCGGGCAACAGTTTTATTGAAATAGAGCTGGTAAATTATGGAAAATGTTTCGTTTACTATAAAGATTCGTACTTGCTTACTCAATTAAGATACTACCCCTATCTTCAGTTTTTAGCCATTGGTTTTTTTCTATTAATTGCGTACCTGTTATTCAGCACGGCACGTAATGCCGAGCAGAACCAGGTATGGGCAGGTATGGCAAAAGAAACAGCCCACCAGATAGGCACCCCTTTATCGTCGTTGATGGCTTGGGTCGAATTGCTAAAAATTAGCGAAGACGATAAAACCACACTTCAGGAAATTAAAAAGGATATAAACCGGCTTAACGACATTACCACCAGATTCTCGAAAATAGGCTCCAAGCCCGATAAAGCTGATGCCAACCTTTGCAATGTCATTGAGGATTATGTCGATTATATGAAAAGGCGGACTTCGAAAAAAATACGCTATACCACCACCATGCATACAGATAATATAGTGATAAGAATAAATGTGACACTGTTTGAATGGGTCATTGAAAACCTGCTTAAAAATGCAGCTGAAGCCATCAGTGGTGAAGGAGAAATATTTATCGACATATCGGAAACGGACAGGCATGCCATTATAGACATTACCGACACCGGCAAAGGTATTCCGAAAAGCAAGTTTAAAACCATATTTAATCCAGGCTACACAAGCAAAAAGAGGGGTTGGGGTTTAGGCTTGTCATTATCGGAAAGGATTATTGAAAAATACCACGAAGGTAAAATATATGTAAAGCAATCCACGCTCAATAAAGGAACCACTTTCCGCATTATGCTCCCTAAAAATAAATAGCCTGCTTTAATTTTTTACTACTTTTGCCCCCTAAAGCTATAGCCCTATTTTATGAGTTCAGACAATAAATTCCGTTCATTACAGCCCCTTGTTTTTGCCTTACTGATTTCGGCGGGAATGCTTTTGGGGGCCTTCCTGACAACCTTTTATAAAAAGAATACGGATGGGAAGTCGTTTTTAAATCTTAACATTAATAAATACGATAAATTAAACGATGTTATTGATATCATCCAAAGCAGCTATGTGGATAGTGTAAACCACGATGCATTGGTGGATGACGCCATTAATGGTCTGCTGGAGAAACTTGACCCGCATTCCACCTATATAACAGCCGATGAACTGAAAGAACAAAATGAATCCCTCTATGGAAATTTTGAAGGTATAGGCGTTGAATTCCGGATTGAGCATGACACAGTAATAGTGTTGAATACGATTTCGGGTGGTCCGTCCGAAAAAATCGGCATCAGGGCTGGAGACAGAATTGTAAAGGTAAACGACACGTTAATTGCCGGTACAGGCATTAGTAATGAGAATGTTGTTAAAAAACTGAAAGGCCCCAAAAACACCAAAGTTAAAGTAAGTATTTTACGAAAAAACATTCCTGAATTGCTACATTTCACCATCACCCGCGATGTGATACCCAGCTATAGTGTTGACATTTCCTATATGGTTGACAATGAGATTGGTTATATCAAACTAAACCGTTTCAGCGCCACCACCTACGATGAGTTCAAAGAAGCCGCTCACAACCTTAAGTTCAAAGGTATGAAGAAGCTTGTTATTGACCTGAGAGGTAATGGGGGGGGCTATCTGAATGCCGCTATTGATATTGCCGATGAATTTCTCGAAAAGAAAAAACTCATAGTTTACACCGAGGGTTTGAAACGGTCGCGGCATTATGAATATGCCACTGCAAATGGCAGCCTTAGCCAAATTCCATTTGTAATCATTTTAGATGAATGGTCCGCTTCGGCAAGTGAAGTGCTTACCGGTGCGTTGCAGGACAACGACAAGGGTGTGGTTATTGGCAAACGTTCTTTTGGGAAAGGCCTTGTTCAGGAGCAAATAGACCTTCCCGACGGTTCGGCCATTCGCCTCACTGTTGCCCGTTATTACACTCCATCGGGGCGATGCATTCAGCGGGCTTATAATAACAACGAAGAATATTTTTTCGATTTCTATAAAAGAATTGTTGAGGAAGAAGACTCTGTCGTTATAAATCCAGAGGACACAGTAAAATTTTACACCACCTCAGGGCGTGTTGTTTATGGCGGAGGAGGCATTACACCAGATCTTACGGTAAATCCTGACAAATTCAACAACTATATTAATATGTTATCGAACAAAGGTCTTGTTTATGCTTTTTGTTTCGATTATGCCGACAACAACAGAAATATTTTGCTAAAAGAGTACAAAACTGCAGCCGATTATAACGCAAAATATAACATCAGTAATGAGTTACTTGAAAATTTTACCTCTTATG
>JAKIYU010000170.1 GCA_022708385.1 Bacteroidota bacterium
GCCTCAGAAAAAACCGAAAAGCTCAAAGAAACCGCCCCCTGTTACGGGCAGTGGCTGATGTCACAAAAAACCTTTACCGACAGTGAAATCCAAACCCTCAGGGACTCCTTGCTCCCAGCCACACAGGACAAGGGGGTCTTTTTCAACAACATCGACAGTGCCCATATCGACTTCTTCAGGATGGCCCTGCTGCGCGAAATACTGGATGCGCCCGATTATTTTCCTATCTTCCTGTCCATCACCAAGAACATGGCCATGGACTGCCACAACGAATACATTGTGCAGCAGCGTCCCATACAGACCTGGCGCACGGAACCGGGGAGCTACTATAACAACGACGGTCGTAGCGGGCGCATTTCGTTTGTGCGCGTGTATCATTTTTATGCCGACAACCCGCACCAAATCCTGCCGCTCTTGCTGTACAAACTCAACACCTCCCTGGCCTATTCGGGCTTTTTGAAAATATTTTTGTTGCTTACTTTTTTTATTTTTACGGTTGATTTATTTCGCCTGAAGCACAAAATAATTATACCGGCATTTATTTTAGTCAGTACGGCGGCGCTCCTTGTCCTGGCCGGGCCTGTTTACCAGTGCGCCCTGCTGCTCCTGCTTTACATCCCGGCTTCCGCGTGCCAGGCCCGCGCTTCCGGCGCGGCACAGCGCATTCCCCTCAGTTTCGATTACATTTTCTTCTCCCTGCTTATTTTCTCCGTTATTGCCATGGGCAACCAGCGCTACTTTGAAGTGCTGAACCTGTTTTTCGTGTTTTTTGCCTTTGTGGCGCTTGTAAAAACTGTTGTGGCGTTTGTGGAGAGGAAAGATTTTTAGCTGGGACTTGACGGAATGTTATGAATATTTTGTCCAGTCTATTGAGGGGTTAAGACATAAGACACATGGTACATAACGGTTGGGGACAGCCCCAGTTCTGCCCGTCAGTTCGCATTGGGGCTGTACTTTATTAGCACCTATTGTTCTTTCCACCAGTCGAAATTGTCTGAAATAATGATTTCATTTTTTTCTAAATGATGTGTCGTTTTCATTGGTATAGTTCTGAAGTCTAATTGATATTTATTTGCTAATGCTCTAATTTCATTTGTATCGTCATAAGTCAACATAAACTTTCCTTGAATTTTTGAAGTCAAATAAAACAGTTTTTCATGGTCAATTTCGAAATAAGTATAAAGTCGTTTTCCAGCCACAGTGTAAGGAGGGTCTATGAAAAAGTAGGAGTTTTTATTTTTGCTTTTTTCTTCAATTATCTTGAAAGCATCTGTATGCAAAAACTGTATTTTGTGTTTAATAATGTTTATTACTCTAATCCTGTTAGCAAGAGTTTTAGCATACCATCTTGATGCAATGCCTTTTCCATTTTCACCGTGTTTTAGCATTCCAGAACCTTTCGCTATGATGCCTCCGTGAAAAACTCTGTTTTTGAGTATAGTGCAAAAGGCCAAGTCCCTTGTGTTCTTGTTCGGGTTGTTTAATTCTTTGTTAACATTTTCGTAAGTAAGCTCGAAACTTAAAATTTTGTCTGCAAGCCATTCATTTTTACCATTGAGGATTACCTCCCAAACTGACGCAATTTCTTCGTCTAATTCAACCATTGTAATATGGTCAGCAAGATTTTCAAATGCTGCAGTTAAACTTACAATACCACCTCCTACAAATGGTTCAATTAATTCCTTTTTACTATTTTCTTGTCGCAGCCAATCTCTTACAGTCGGTATTAACCACGTTTTTCCACCGGGATAGCGAAACGGGCTCCTCTGCGGAACTGACGAAACATTAACAACTTTAATTTGCTGTTTTTTAACTTCTGATTGTCTAAATATGCTTAATTGTTCTCCCATTTAATTACTAATAATATCTTTTAAACTTGGTACATCAGGAGAGTTGCCCTCCAATCTTTCGTCTAGTCTGTCTTGAAGAATATTAACAAAATCTTCCATTTTTCCAGGTTCTGGAGTAGTTACTCTGAATAAGACAGCCTCAAACTCTGTGTAAATTGTTTCTATTAAAGTCAAATTATATTGTTTAGTTGTTTTATCAAGAACCAAGTCATATAAAAACCAAGCTATATCTGCATTAGCTTTGGTAACTGTGGGAAGCTTTGGTAAAGTGTCAAAGAAAGATTTCTGAAGTACAACTGTTTGTTTCTTATTCCATGTTTGAAAGATACCACCTTTGTAAAGCATTTGCGGAATTAAACGTTTTCTTGATGAAGAAAGGTAGTCGGGTTTTGGTGAATTATAACCACTTGTCCAAATAAATTTACTTGAAGGCTTGTTTATGTAACTATCAAATGGGTTACGAAATCTTGTCGGACAAGTAATTACAGCATGATTGTTATGAAAAACGCTACATACACCCAACGGGTCATTTGCTTTGTCTTTTGTACAATTAGGAACTTTGTTGTTAAATGGACAAAGCCTTTTGTCGCGATAGCGTTTGCATTTGCTGTTTCATTAACGATAGGGGAGCCAAAAACTTCCGCTAAAGGATTAATATTTTTTCCGTCTGTTGTCATAGGGCAAAATTATAAAAAATTTCTATCGGCCGATAGATTTACATAAACAATTACTGTTATTTTTACTTTAGGTTTGGCGTGGCAGCTATCTTGTTTTTTCTTTTTAATATGTTTATTATCAATTGTTTGTATTTCCTAAATTATCGGTATTTACTTGCCTGTATTTTAAGTTATTTTCCTCTCTCTTCATCGGCCATTCCAGCTTAAACCCCCATTCTTTTCCACCATCTGGCCAATATAAATCACAAGAATGCCGGCACAACGCATGGTAAATTTATGATTTTTAATTATATGTTTTAAAAATATATACTTTTTTTAACTAAGTCATGGCTTATTTAAGTTTTTTGCAAATTTCTTAAATAAGAAGCTGCCTTATTTAAGTTTTCTTTAAGCCTTCTTCTTTACCCTGCTCACATTCCCCATCAGCAACCTCGTTACCACCAGCCGCAGTTTGTAATAGCTGTTTTTTTTGCCCCTGATAAAGTTCCTGTATTTAAGATTGGCCGAGTAGGAATGCAACATTGCAATAAAGTTACGGGTGGTTGCCAGGGTGTGAAGGGCCCGGATAAAAAGCCGGCAGGGTGTGTAAGCCGTAAGCATCAGGCGGCGCACCTTGTCCTCGTAGGCCGCTATATCGTTTTCATTTTCAGGCTTATAGGTGGCGTAGCGCAAGTTATAGTATTTCCAGTCGTGGGGGTAGTTGCCGTAAACCAGCCGCCCCTCCTGCTGCATGCGACTGAACAGGCGTGTACCTGGAAAAGGCGTGAGGAAAGTAGCCGTGATGGAGGCCGCCTTAATGTGCTTGAGGAATTCCGCCCTGCGTAGCAAAGTCTCGTCGTTGTCCGTTTCGAGGCCGAATATGGTGGCGGCAATCACCGCAATGCCGCTTTTCTGCAAGCGGGACACATACAGGGGATAAAGCGCCGGGTCCTTTTTGATATTCAAGTGCTTGTTTATGGACTCCAGACCCTCGATGTTTTCGGCTTCGAAACCAATAAGCACGGAGCCGCAGCCGCTGCGGGCAGCTGCCCTGTAGAGTTTTTCGCTGGCGGCAAAGTTAATGGATGTTTGCGTGTACCAGTATTTATTTACCTTTTTTTCTGTCATTTTTTCGAACAGGGCTATGGCCTCCTCCTCGTGGCGAGAGCTGAATCCGCCAAGGTTGTCGTCGATAAAAAAAACAAACTTCTGGGGTATTTCGGCCAGTTCGGCCACTACCTCAGCGGGGTCTTTGCGGTAGTACTTGTGCCCGGCCAGCGCTGTGACATAGCAGAATTCGCAGTTAAGGGGACACCCCCTGGTAGTTTGTATGGCGCCCAGGATATAATCTTTATGAAAAAGGTCGTGGCGGGGTTTTACAAAGCGCGCCGTATAAGCCGAGCGATAAACCTGCTGCGCCTTGCCCTGCGCGAAGTCGGCCATAAACTGCTCCCATACGTCTTCGGCGCCGCCTACCACCACGTGGTCGCAATAACCCAGGGCTTCATCGGGCAGGGCCGATACATGGGCGCCCCCCATCACAACAGGGGTGTTGTTTTGCCTGTAAAGGGCTGCTATTTCGTACGCCCTGTTTATATTGACCGTCCAGGAGCTTATGCCCACAAGGTCGGCTTTACGGTAATCAAACTTGTCGAAGTTCTCGTCCACAATCTCCACCTCCCAGTCCGGCGGCGTAAGCGCCGCCACAATGCCCAGACCCAGTGGTGGCGCCACGGCATTGAAATGCACCACACTGCGGTCAACAGGTAAGATAAGAAGTAATTTCTTTTTCAATTTATAGTATCAGGATTTTACAACCTATATATATATTAGCACAGCTACCGGCTTGCTATAAAAGTACAAAAATACAAAAATTCAGGAAATTACACCAAATTGAAATATTTACCGGCCCGTAGTTATTGCCGGCCTGTACCACCTGGGCATTGATGAAGGGTGTGAGTTCCACAGGCACGGCCCGGGCAGAGCCAGCACACTCCACAGCGAGGTGGTGCTGCCCGTGTCGCTCTGGAAAACAATCTGAGAGGGAGTGCATCTGCCCTTGCACCCTGTTAAACAGGATAAAGGCAAGCACAAATACCGGAAATATTATTTTATTTTTTATGTGCATTTTTTATTTTACATAACCTCCTCGCTACTCCCTGATTCGTCACATTCGTTCAGGCTTTCGGGAGGCAAATTCCTTTTTCGTACCTGTTTAACGATATATCTGACCAGGTATATTATGCCTAATATTAAGGCTAAAGCCAGAATGATCAAGCCCACCAGTACAAATTCATCCCTGGCTGCCCCTGTGCCGGCAAAAAGAAGGGCCGGCATCAATAACAAAAAAACAATGGAAAATTTTTTCATGGTTTAAATTTTTATTCATTATTCAATCTTTACGGCTTTAATGGTTTTAAAGAAGCTTCCCACCTTTATTTCGAAAAAATACATCCCAGGAGACCATCGGCTCATATCCGGTTTAAAAACATATTCTGCAGACCTGTTCGGTTGCGTTACCAGGTGCTCAAGCCAACGTCCCTGTGCGTCGAATACGGCCATCTCAACAGGGCCAGTATAATTTTCAGGCAGGGTTCCCCGTACATCAAGGGCATGCCTAAAGGGGTTGGGCCAGGCTGTTACGGCCTGTTCGGCAGTTTTGGCGGCTTTATTTACAGGCAGGGGCAAACCCGTGTTGGGCAGGGGGCTCCATTCCTGGTAAAACCAGCTGTAGCGGTAAACAGCCGTATCTGTCAGCGCAAACAGCGTTGAGTTGCTGCTCGAACCTGAGTCCCCATAAACCGTCAGCATACGAATATCGGGTTTATTGAACAGGCGTGGCAAACCCGTATTTTTAAGGGCATACCAGGTGGCCGTTATCCAGTTATAGTTAAAAACGGCTGTATCCGAAAAAACAAAAATACCGCTTGAGTTGTTTATCTTATTGTTGTAAACAGCCAGAGCCGACACCCTTATGGTATCGTTGACCCTTGTCAGGCCTGTATTTTCGAGTGGAAACCACTCATGGTAATACCAACTGTAGCGGAACACCCCCGTATCGGCCAGCCCATACAAACCACTGGTATATGAGCTCTGGTTATCGTAGGCCGCCACCGTTTGCAACTTTTGTGCTCCGGCCAATGGTGCCAGAAACAGTGTGGCGCACAGGGCGATAATTAATCTTTTCATACCGTGTTATAATATATTACTTAAAACCGTAGTAGTTTATTTCAATGTCATCAATTAAAAAATCTTTTTTCTCTTTGTTCCAAATAAACATCTTTACCATGGCATCGGCAGGGAAACGTCTCATAAGAATCGGAAATTCG
>JAKIYU010000171.1 GCA_022708385.1 Bacteroidota bacterium
TGCCTTTATAAAATGCGCCCAGCGAGTGTGCCGCATCTGAAAGTATCAGAATACGGTTAAGCATTTTTTGTTCTTCCGTTTCTGCAACAAACTTTTCCCTGACGCTTGCCGAAGAGACCAGAGCGTTTATTTCTTCATAATCGCAGGGCAGACCGGCTATATCGACAGGCATTATAACTTTGGTGCGGCTGGTAATGGCCTTTTCAATGCCTTCAAGTGAAATATTAAAATCATTTTCTCGGGTATCAACAAATACAGGTTTGGCACCGCAATGAACAATAACATTGGCTGTGGCAGCATAGGTACAAGCCGGTAAAATAACTTCATCGCCTTCCTTTACGCCGTACCAGCGCAACATCAACTCAAGACCAGCAGTGGCCGAATTAAGACACAGTACAGCAGGCGCCCCTGTATAGGATTTTAGTTTTTTTTCAAAAAGTTTCGTTTTTGGTCCCGTTGTAATCCATCCCGACCTGAGTGCTGCAACGACTTCTTCAATAATTTTTTCGTCAATATGTGGAGGTGAAAAAGGTATCATTCAAACGTTATATTTCATCTTATTTTTTCGACCTTTTTGTTGTTTTCTTACCAGTTTTTTTCTCCTCCTGACTAATCTCAAGGCATTCTTCTAGTGTTAGTTCTTCAGGCTTTTTACCTTTGGGAATTTTGTAGTTTTCTTTTCCTATTGCAATGTACGCACCCCATCGACCATTCAACACTTTAACCTCTTTATTGCTCTCAAATTCTTTGATAAGTTTCTTTGAATTCTTTTCAATTTTCTCAAGAATAATCTCTATAGCTCTTTCAAGAGTAATACGCAAAGGGTTTTCAGTTTTAGGCAGGGCAAAAAAAGCATTGTTGTATCTCACATAAGGGCCGAATTTTCCTACAGATGCCACTATTTCTTTATCTTCATATATACCGAGTGTGCGGGGCAATTTAAACAATTCGAGGGCTTCAGTTAAAGTAATATTTTCCATACTTTGACTTTTTAGCAGCCCTGCAAAACGTGGTTTATTCACTTCGTCAGTTTCCCCAATCTGAACTATAGGCCCATATTTGCCTAATTTTACATATACATTCTTACCAGTCTCTGGTTCTACACCCAACAAACGCTCTCCGCTTACTTTCTCGGAATTTTTCTCGATGTACTTTACCTTTTTCTTAAAGGGACTATAAAATTCTTTAAGCATATTATTCCATACTTTATGTCCACTGGCAATTTCGTCAAATTCCTTTTCGACATTGGCTGTAAAATTGTAATCGAGTATATCGGGAAAATGCTCAAGGAGGAAAGTAGTAACCAGGTTACCTATATCAGTGGGAATCAGTTTTGCTTTTTCAAAACCAAAAACTTCTTTTCTCTGCTGGTATTGAATACTGGCGTTTTTCAGGGTCAGAACATCATAAAGCCTTTCCTTGCCCTGACGGGATGCAATAACAACATAGCCACGTTTCTGAATGGTTGAAATAGTTGGCGCATAAGTCGAGGGGCGCCCTATACCCAGTTCCTCAAGTTTTTTAACCAAACTGGCTTCGGTGTAGCGCGGCGGTTGCACAGAATATTTTTGTATGGCAGCAATCTCTGTTCTATTAAGTAAATCACCCAAAGCCAAAGGAGGCAAAATAGATTTTCCGTTTTCTTCATTATCGTCATCAGTAGATTCGATATACACTTTTAAAAAACCATCAAATTTTACCACCTCACCTTTAGCTATAAATTCTTCTGTAGTAGTCGATATTGATATGTTTACATTTGTTTTTTCTATCAGGGCATCGGCCATTTGAGATGCAATAGTCCTCTTCCAAATCATTTCATACAGTTTCTGTTGCGAAGCATCTCCTTCAATAGTGTGAGCAGAAATATAGGTGGGCCTGATAGCTTCATGTGCTTCCTGTGCGCCCTTGGTTTTTGTAGCATATTTTCTTGTCTGGTGGTATTCCTTTCCGAATAATTCGGAAACTTCTTTGCTGCACGTGGCCAATGCAAGGTCCGACAAATTGTAAGAGTCTGTCCTCATATAAGTAATTTTTCCTGCTTCATAGAGCTGTTGCGCCACCACCATGGTTTTCGAAACTGAAAATCCCAGCTTGCGGCTGGCTTCCTGTTGTAATGTTGAGGTGGTAAAGGGAGGGGAAGGCGACTTACGTGCCGGTTTTGTTTCCACATTGCAGACCTTAAAATTGGCTTGAATACATTTTTTTAAAAAGGCTTCTGCTTCTTCTTTGTTTTCAAACTTACGGTTAAGTTCGGCGTGAACCAGGTGCTCTTTGCCCTCTTTTAAAAGGATAAAATCGCCTACTACTTTATAAGCGCTTATGGCTTTAAATGTGTCAATTTCCTTTTCTCTTTCAACAATGAGTCTTACAGCTACTGATTGGACACGGCCTGCCGAAAGAGCCAGTTTTACCTTACGCCATAAAACGGGCGATATCTCAAAACCAACCAGCCTGTCCAGTACCCTGCGTGCCTGCTGTGCATCAACAAGGTTTCGGTCTATCAGCCGGGGATTGTTAATGGCCTTTATAATAGCATCCTTGGTTATCTCATGAAATACAATACGTTTTATTTTATCGTCGGCCAGCTCCAATGCCTGTGTTAAATGCCACGAAATAGCCTCTCCTTCACGGTCTTCATCAGATGCCAGCCACACTATTTCCGATTTTTCAGCCAGTTTCTTCAATTCGTTAACTATCTTTTTCTTGTCAGGCGATATGATATAACGCGGTGTAAATTCGTTGTCCACATCAACACTCAACTCATTTTTTGCCAGGTCGCGCACATGGCCAAAACAAGATTTTACCGTAAATTCCTTCCCCAGAAAGCCTTCAATTGTTTTGGCTTTGGCAGGAGACTCAACAATGACCAGATTTTTTGTCATATTACAATATTATATTGTTAAATTTTTTGGCAAAATAATACAAAAACAATGAAACCACACCTATAAAATTTTTCCTTTTTTTTATTTTTAATTTTTTAATACCTTTGCAAATCTTTTATTCATCGGCAATTTGAATAATATTTGAGTATCGTTTTGCAAACAAAAAAAATTTATATCGAAACCTATGGTTGTCAGATGAATTTCTCCGACAGCGAAATTGTGGCTGCTGTCGTCAAAGAGGCCGGTCACAGCTTATGCGAAAGCCCCAAACTGGCCGATGTAATTTTTGTTAATACCTGTTCCATACGCGAAAATGCCGAACTCCGGGTACGCAACCGCATACAGGAATTCAAATCGCTTAAAAAGAAAAATCCTGACCTCATTATCGGCATCCTGGGCTGCATGGCCGAACGGCTTAAAACACAACTGCTCGAGGAGGAACAATTTGTCGATATCATTGCAGGCCCCGATGCCTACCGCGACATTCCACATCTTATCGGAAATGTTGAAAGCGGCATTAAAGGCGTAAATGTATTGTTATCTCACGAAGAAACCTATTCCGACCTGAACCCGGTAAGGCTCGGCAGTAATGGGGTATCTGCTTTTATTTCCATTATGAGGGGATGCCAGAATTTTTGCACCTATTGCGTTGTGCCTTATACACGCGGCAAAGAACGCAGCAGGGATATGCTTTCCATTGTAAATGAAGCCACTTCGCTTTTCAACAACGGCTACCGCGAAATTACCCTGCTGGGACAAAATGTCAACTCCTACAACTGGCAACAATACACATTTGCCGACCTCATAAAAGCAGTGGCTCAGATTAATCCACTGCTCCGTGTACGTTTTGCCACCTCCCACCCCAAAGATATGTCCGATGCACTTATTCATACCATTGCCGCTCTCCCGAATATATGCAAATCGGTACACCTGCCTGTACAGTCGGGAAGCACGGCGATTTTGAACAGGATGCACCGCAAATACACACGCGAAGCTTATCTCGAACGCATTCAGACTATCAGAAAACATATTCCGGAAGCAAGTATTACAACGGACATCATAACAGGTTTCTGCGGCGAAACGGAAGAAGACCACCAGACCACGCTGAGCCTTATGGAAACTGTGTCTTTCGATTATGCTTTTATGTTTAAGTATTCCCAAAGACCTGGCACGCAGGCAGCAAAATTATATGCCGATGATATACCTGAAGAAGTGAAAGCCAAACGTTTGCAGGAAATTATTGACCTTCAGAATAAATTATCACTAAAAAGCAATAGAAACGATATCGGCAAAATCTTCGAAGTACTTGCCGAAGGCCCCTCCAAAAGGTCACAGGACTACTTTTCGGGGCGCAACAGCCAAAACAAAATGGTCATCTTCCCCGCCCGCAACACCAAACCCGGTGATTATGTCAATGTAAAGGTAACCCATTGCACCTCGGCCAGCCTGAAAGGAGAGCAGTGTGAAGTTTGAAGTTTGAAGTTCGAAGTTTGGAGTTCGGAGTTCGGAGTTCGGAATTCGGAGTTTGACTTTTTTTGAGGAATGTGTTCACTTCATTTGACACAGTTCATTTTAAGCACTTTCTCCTGATTTGCCTAAAACACGCTTTGTATTTCAAATTTCAAATTTACAATTTAAAATTTGAAATTTACAATTCGAGACCCCGCTTATTTATTCAAATAATTTTCCGCCTTCAAAGCCTCTTTGTTCCAAGTCAACAGGAAGATTTTCATCTTCTTCAGGTCGTAGCTGTCGTCTTTTTCAAGGAAACCGCTGTCCTGTGTATGTATCCTTCTGCCGTTGCCGTCTAGTACCACAAAAACCGGAAAACCGAAGCGCTGGGGATATTCCAGTTTCTTCATGATATCGGGGTTTTTGTTTTCCTTGCTGTAATTCACAAGCAGAAACACATAATCGGCTTTAATAATGGAATCGAGGACGGCATTTTCGTTGAGGAATTTATGCACTTTAATGCACCAGGGGCACCAGTTGCCTCCTACCTGAACAAGTACATGTTTGTTCTCACTGCGGGCCTTTTCAAGAGCTTGTGACAACTCATCAGCAGCATTGGCTTCGGGGTTGTAAATAGGGGATTTTACCTGTTCATCTTTTTGTTGGGCTATAAGAGCCAGATTGAATATTACAAGCGTAATTGTTATAAGTAATTGGTTTCTCATACACATTTATTTTTAACAAAATTAGTAATTTTCTATTTGTTTATGCATATTTCAAAAAATTGTAAGTTTGCATTTATTAATTGTCAACTTTTTTTTATGAAAAAATTCTTTGCCTTTACCGTCTTGATTATGGCCATGTTTATTGTGTCGTGCCACAACAGCGAAGTTTCTAAAAAAATAATCACCGAGCGCATTCAGTACGATGTGCTTATTAAAACACCCGATGCCGATATGGACTGGTGGATACAAAACATCGAGGGCGCTAAACGTGAAGAACTGATTAAAATGATACTCGACAAGGTATATGAGGGTAAAATACAGGCCTATGATTACCTCAACAAACCCATGAGCGCAGAAGAAGTAAAAAATATCGGCAAACGAAACGACACCTTACTCATGCCTTCTATTGAACCTCCCTACGAAGACTCGGTTGTTATTATCAACGAAAGCCTTAAAGTAAGCGACATCACCAAATTGCGTTTTCTTGAAGAATGGTCCATTGACCAGAATACATTAATCATCGAAAAAAGGATGCTGGGCTTATCACTTGTCAAGGAAGATTTCGATGCCAATGGCGAGCTGCGGGGATACAAGCCGCTTTTCTGGATTTATTTCGACAAAAAATACCCGATTCAAGAATAATTGGCTTTTGCTTTAATTTTTATAAATATCTTTGCAAAATAAAAATCAGGCCTCATAGTTCAATGCTTGTCTACCGACAGGTAGAGATACTTGCCTGCCGGAAAGGCAGGGAACGGAAGTTTCCTAAACTTT
>JAKIYU010000172.1 GCA_022708385.1 Bacteroidota bacterium
GGAGATATAAGCATACCCAAATTCTCCATACACGAGCCTTTAGCATTGGTCGTCGACGATTTTACCCGCGCCATCAGGCAAAGTAAAAAACCTCTGTGTGATGGCGTTGCCGGAGCCGAAGTGGTGAAAATACTTGAACTTGCCCAAAAGTCAATCAAACAGAATGGTAAACTAATCCCCTGCTCATGATACTGACTGAAGCCAACAGACAAACCTGGAGCATCATTGTTTTTGCTTATAACGAACAGGGTGTTATTCTCAAAACACTGGAGCAAACGGCTACAATACTGCAGGAGCTTTCCCCTGCACAAAATGAGCTGATTATCGTTGATGATGGCAGCACAGATGGCACTTCGGTTATAATCGATGCCTTTGCCGAAGGTAAGTCTTTTGTAAAAGTTATCAGGCATAATCGTAATAAGGGTATTGGCCCTGCTCTCATCTCGGGATACCGGATGGCAAGCATGGAAAATGTGTGTGCTGTTCCGGCGGATGGTCAGTTCAATACAGAAGAGTTATTACAGATGCCGGTAATACCTCCCCACACCATTGTGTCGTTCTACCGCCCTTATAAAAAGCTGTATTCACCATTCCGCAAGCTGCTTACCTATTGCAACCGGTTTCTGAATCACCATCTTTTGGGCATTAAAATCAAAGATGTAAACTGGATTAAAGTTTACAAAAACGAAGACCTGAAAAGCACCAACCTGGCTGTAACAAGTTCCCTGGTCGAAAGTGAGATATGTGCCAAAGTGCTTACACACAACAAACAGCTTATCGAAATAAAGTCAAATTATGGCGCCCACTTATATGGTAAACCCAAAGGAGCCTCTTTTAAGATTGTATTTCAGGCTATGGTGGATGTATTTCGTTTATATAAAGAAGTCATGCGCTACAGAAAATCATCTGACCAAAAATAAATACGCTAAACTTATCCTGACTTATCTGCTAAAACTTGTAATTCCGCTTAATTTAGACTTCAGCTCCCCAATATTGAGACGTTCCTGTGCCATGCTGTCGCGGTAGCGTATGGTAACGGTATCGTCCTGAAGTGTCTGGTGGTCGATGGTAATACAGAAGGGTGTCCCGATGGCATCGTTGCGGCGATACCTTTTGCCGATGGTGTCTTTTTCTTCGTACAGACACATAAAATCGTATTTAAGGTCATCGAATACGGCAGTGGCTTTCTCGGCCAGGCCGTCTTTTTTCATCAGCGGGAGCACAGCTACTTTGTAGGGCGCAAGGGGCGGTGGTATGTTGAGTACCACCCTAGTAGAGCCGTCCTCAAGGGTTTCTTCTTTATAGGCATGGCAAAGCACAGCCAGGAATGTGCGGTCGAGGCCTATGGATGTTTCCACTACATAAGGCACATAACTTTCATTCGTTTCGGGGTCAAAATACTGGAGCTTTTTGCCGGAATATTTAATGTGGGCGTTCAAATCGAAGTCGGTACGGGAATGTATGCCCTCAAGTTCCTTAAATCCGAAAGGAAACTCAAATTCAATGTCGGCAGCAGCATTGGCATAGTGGGCCAGCTTTTCATGTACATGCCAGCGGTATTTGGCAGCAGGAAAGCCCATACTCAGGTGCCATTTCAGGCGTTGCTCCTTCCAGTATTCGTACCATTGCAGCTCCTCGCCGGGCCGTACAAAATACTGCATTTCCATCTGTTCGAATTCACGCATGCGAAAGATAAACTGGCGGGCCACAATTTCGTTGCGAAAAGCTTTGCCTGTCTGAGCTATCCCAAAAGGTATCTTCATGCGTCCTGTTTTCTGTACATTGAGGTAATTGACAAAAATACCCTGAGCCGTTTCGGGGCGCAGGTAAATGGTGCTGGCCTCCTGGCTTACAGAACCTAACTGCGTGGAAAACATCAGGTTGAACTGCCTCACATCCGTCCAGTTGCAGGTACCCGATACAGGACACACAATCTTTAGTTCTTCAATCAGGGTTTTGATGTCGTTAAGGTCATTATTTTAGAGGGCAATATAAAAACGTTTTTTTATATCCTCAATTTTTTGCTGGTATTCTAAGACACGGGGATTGGTTTCGCGGAACATTTTTTCGTTAAAACCAGCCCCAAAACGGGCAGCCGCTTTTTCTACCTCCTTGTCGATTTTGGCTTCAATTTTCTGAAGGTACTCTTCTACCAGCACATCGGCGCGGTAGCGTTTCTTTGAATCCTTGTTGTCAATAAGCGGGTCGTTGAAAGCATCCACATGACCCGATGCTTTCCAGATGGTGGGATGCATAAAAATAGCCGAATCGAGTCCCACTATGTTTTCGTGGTACTGCACCATGCTTTTCCACCAGTATTGGCGGATATTGTTTTTTAACTCCACCCCGTTCTGACCATAGTCGTAAACGGCACTCATACCATCATAAATATCACTCGACGGAAACACAAAGCCATATTCCTTGGCATGCGCAATAATCTTTTTTAATAATTCTTCGTTCGAAATAGCCATGGAGAAGTAAATTAAAGTTTAAAGTTTGAAGTTTAAAGTTTAAAGTACTTAAAGTGAGGATTTTTGCTAAGTCCCACTTAAAAGTGTTTTTTTTACCGGGCAAAGATATAATAAAAAATTTTAGTAAATACCCTTGGGGCTTTGTTATTCTTTACCCTTGCAGAGAAACGACCAATAGTATTTGGTATAAATTGCAGTATCATTAAATTTTATACACACAAGTGCATAAATTTTATAAAATTTCTATAGTTTGGTGTAAATTATTTAAAAACCATGAATAATTTTAAATAATTTAAGTACATTAAGCACCTACCTGCCGGTAGGCAGGCTTTAGTTCACTTTTTACCCTGGGCTCCGATAGCTATCTAAGTCGAAGGGTAGCTTACTCTATTTTCCTCCTTCCCCCACAAATATATCGCCTTTGCTTTTAAAAAGGATATTGAAAGACGTGAGGCTTCCATAGCAACGGGTAATGTATTGCTGAATGGCAATCTTGTCTTCATCAGGCAGGTTGCTGGCGTTAACTTTTTGTTCGAGCACCCGCAAGCGGTCACGCAGCATTATTATTTTATTGAAAAAGTTGGCAATGGGCATTTCGTACGGTTTCAGGTCGTTATTTGCTGGCTGCAGTATAAGCTTGCCACCTTTCCACTTATCGGCAATGGGAACCGTTTCCTGTATGTCGGAAAAATTGCGCAGAATTTTTATAAGCGATTGCTCAATCATTTCCATACTCACAAGATCATCGGGAGGCTCCAGCAGGTCAATTATTTCGATATCCGTATATGACTTGAGTATTTCCCTGTTGCCATGCTCAATAAAAGTAATGATGTAACTCCCCGATTTAACTTGAATAACAACGCCTGCTCCGTACTCCTTATGCCTGACACGACTTCCTATACCTAATGTTTCCATAATGTTCCTTTTTATAATTTGCGCATAAAGTTATAAAAATTTGCTATGTTTGTAATGATAAACAAAAGATGAAGCCCAAAATTATAAGTTCTGCTGGAAATACATTCTTGCCCGATTTGCGCAGGCTGTATGCTTACAGGGCGTTGATTTATGTTTTTGCGCAACGCGACCTTAAAGTGCAATATTCTCAAACCTTTATGGGTATAATGTGGTCGCTTTTACAACCTCTGACGGGCTTATTGATATTTTCATTTTTCTTCAGCTATGTGGTTAAAGTTGATACGGGAGGCATACCCTATCCGCTTTTTGCTTTCAGCGGCATGATATCGTGGTATTTCTTTTCTGCGCTTATGGCACAATCGGGCACCTCGCTTATGCAGTCGCAATACCTTATTCGTAAAATATACTTTCCGAAACTTGTTTTACCGGTATCAAAAGCGCTCAGTTGTTTTGCCGAGTTTGGTATTTCACTCGCCCTGCTTTTTGTTATCATGCTTATATCAGGTTATCTGCCACAATTAAGCCTGCTGTTCCTGCCTGTATTTATTTTTCTTAACCTGCTCACCGGCCTCACTGTAGGACTTTGGCTCAGCGCACTTACCATACGTTACCGCGATTTTCACCACATTATTCCCTATCTGCTTAATTTCGGCATCTGGCTTACCCCCGTGTTTTACCCGGTAACACTGCTTCCCGAAAAAATTAAATTTCTCATATATTTTAATCCCATGGCCGGTGTTATTGCCGGCTTCAGGTGGTCGTTGCTCGGGGGCGAAGCCCCTTCTGTTCACTATGCGTATGCCTTTGGATTAATAGTGCTGCTGTTTTTCGGTGGCTTGTATTATTTCAGACGCATGGAAACAAAAATTGCCGACCTTGTTTAAATAAAAATCCATGTCAGAACCTGTTATAAAAGCCACACATATTTCCAAACTATACCGGCTGGGCAAACCCCAGGGAGATACATTTAAAGAAGCTGTAAGCCTGGGTTTTGGCAGACTTATCGGACGCAGACGTGAAATAGCCGGCAATAAAGACCTTTGGGCGCTCAGAGATGTCAGTTTTACACTGCACAAAGGTGAAGCGCTCGGTATTGTAGGGCGCAACGGTGCAGGAAAAAGCACATTGCTAAAGATTCTTGCTGAAATAACCGCACCCACGGAAGGGCACATCGAAATCAGGGGCAAGGTGGCTGCTGTGCTTGAAATAGGCATGGGGTTTCATCCCGAACTTAACGGTACCGAAAATGTATTTCTGAGCGCATCTATAATGGGCATGAGCAACGACGAAATAAAAAAGGTTTACAACGATATTGTGACTTTCAGCGGACTAGAGAAATTTATGGACACACCCGTAAAGAACTACTCAAGCGGTATGTATATGCGGCTAGCTTTTGCTGTCATTGCTCATGTGGATGCCGACATATTCCTTTTTGATGAAGTGCTGTCGGTGGGCGACGCCGCTTTCCGGTTCAAATGCCAGCGCAAAATAAACGAACTGGTAAATGCCGGCAAAACTATTATCCTTGTCAGCCATAACCTCAATGATGTGGCCAATATTTGCCCGCAGTGCCTCCTCCTCGATGGCGGTGTTGTAAAAGCCAGCGGGCAGACCTTCGGCATTCTCAACGACTATATGGAAGCTTCTATAAGCGAATCACTGTCCGATACGCAACAAGCAACCTATCCCGAAGATAAAAAGTTTTACGACGACAAAAATTCAGGCCAGAGTATATGGGAACGCCACCCCGACAATTATAACAAACCCGAAAAACTGCCTTTGCCACTTATTGTATGGGAAGGCGACAATGCACCTGGCAACGACTTGTTTTGCCTGCGTCGCGTGCAAGTTAAAGCAGCAGGCAAAGAGCTGCATGAAAAAGTGGTCATAGAAGATGCTATTGAAATAAGTATAGCGTTTGAAAAGAAAACCGACGATGTGTTTATTGACATGGGTTTTGGACTTAGCGACAAATCGGGTGTCCTTGTTTTTATCAGCAATACCAAAGAAATCAACCACCCCGAAAGCCACAAGGAAAAAGGTTTTTATGAATCAAAAGCTGTTATTCCAGGCAACTGGCTCAACAGCTCGGTGTATTCGCTGAGTATTTTTGTGGCTAAAGATAAAACCGAAAACATTATGAACCTGGCTTTTATCTTGTCTTTCAAAGTGGAGTTCAGCGACGCAGAATTGCAATCGGAATGGCGCAAATATTATCCGCCCGATCCCGGCCTGCTGCGGCCTAAGCTACAATGGACTGTAGATAAAAAACAATGAAATTAATGAGCGAGTATAATAAACCCTAATTATCCATAAGGGATCAAGCGGAAAATCTGAGGGGGATATAATAATTTTGTAAATTTGCTTTAAAAAAGCAATGCAGGATTATTCATTTATAGATCTTATACTACCAGAAGGTATTACTGAATATTTTGATGTT
>JAKIYU010000173.1 GCA_022708385.1 Bacteroidota bacterium
TTTTATCTATCCAGTCGGTACCCCCCAGTGCCGCTATCGAGTCAGCCATACCACGTGTAAAAGGATTGCCCTCGTAGGTGCCAAGCTGTGCAGTGGGCAATTCTGGTGCAAGACCATTCTGCGTACGGTATTTGTCGCGCAACGATAGCTGTTCAGAAGCGGTAAGGTATTTCATGCGGTTGCTTTCGGTTACTATGCCACCATAATAGCCTGCATTAAATTTGGTGCGGCCGGCTTTTCCTTTTTTGGTGGTTATAAGCACCACCCCATTGGCTCCGCGCGACCCGTATATGGCGGCAGCAGCTGCATCTTTAAGCACTTCAATGGACTCAATATCGTTAGGGTTCATATCGGCCAGAGCATTGGTACGGCTGCCTAACCCTCCGGGACTGTAATCGCCCGATGTAGCAGGAATGCCGTCGATGACATACAAAGGCTCACTGCCGGCACTGATTGAACTGGTGCCCCTCACCTGTACCTTGATGGTGCCCCCGGCAACACCGTTGGCTGATGTTACCTGCACACCGGCTGCCCGCCCTTGCAGTACCTGCTCAAATGTCTGTATCGGCAACTCCTCAAGCTCCTTGGCTTTAACCGTCGATATGGAACCCGCCACATCGCGCTTATGAAATGTGCCGTAACCCACAACCACAAACTCCTCAAGCAAAGCAGCATCACTTTTCATCACAACATCAAAAGTCGTGTTCTGTCCCGCCTTAATGACAATTGTATGTTTTTGCGTGATATAACCAAGATACGAAAATACAAAGGTGTAACTGCCGGGTTCAAGCTCTGTAAGCTGGTATTTACCGTTGATATCGGTCGATGTCCCCTTAGTGGTGTTTTCCAGCATTACTGTTGCCCCCACAAGCGTCTCTTTGTCATCTTTTATAACCCCGCCCAAACTGCCTTTCTGTGCATTTGAAACAAAGGTGAAAAGCAGCACGAATGCCGCTGTAATCAATAATTTTGTTCTGCTCATCTTTTTTCGGTAATTGATTGTTACTGCAAAAATAATAAATATTGTACAAAGCCCTTTTTTAAATTCATTCAACAATAATTCCTTTTCAATTCCGAACTCCAAATTCCAAACTCCACATTTCACACTTCACACTTTAAATATTTTAGCTCACTTTAGGCACTTTAGCTCACTTTGTATTAAAATTTTCCCTATCTTTGCAAAACTTTTTTACAGGCGGATGTGTCGTAATTGGTAGCCGAGCCAGACTTAGGATCTGGTGCCGAAAGGCGTGGGGGTTCGAGTCCCTTCATCCGCACAAAAGAAATGAGATAAATTATTAAAACGACACTGTATGAATATCACTAAAGAACAGCTCGATGACCTGAATGCCATCCTGCAGATTGAAATTGCCCCTGAAGATTACCAGGAAAAACTCGATGGAAAATTGCGCGAACTGCGCCGTAAAGCAAATATGCCGGGATTCAGACCAGGAATGGTACCCATGGGCATGATTAAAAAAATGTACGGACAGTCTGCACTCGTGGAAATTATCGACAAAATGACTTCTGAAGGCCTTTTCGGATACATTAAAGATAATAACCTTGATATTCTTGGCTCTCCTTTACACAATGAAGAAAAAAACACACAACCCGAATTTACCGAAGGCAACCGGTTTAACTTTTTCTTCGATATAGCCTTTAACCCCGCTTTCGACTTAAATATTGAAGATATTGAACTCAATTACTACAATATAATTAATGAAGATTCTTTTATCGATGAACAAATTCAAAAACTACGTCAACGCCACGGCCATACAATAAGCCCCGAAATTGCTGAAGAAGATGACAGGCTTTTTGGAGAGTTTGCAGAAATGAACGAGAACAATGAAATTAAAGAAAATGGCATTACTCATAAATCGTCGGTAATACCTAAAATGCTTAAAACAAAAAAAGAACTTTTTACAGGTCTTAAGAAAAACGATAAGGTAACCTTCGACATTTACGAAGTTTTTGACAACAATGAAACGGAAATAACCTATGTCCTTGGCGTTTCAAAAGATAAGCTGGAAGGCATCAGCAAAAATTTCTGCTTTACTGTCGAAGATGTTTTCAGAATTGAGCCCCATGAACTTAATGAAGAATTTTATAAAAAAATATTCCCTTATTCTGATATTAAATCGTTCGAGGAATTTACCGAAGAGCTTAAAAAAGAATACGAAAAACAAAACAGCAACCAGGCAGATGTAAAGTTAATAAATGATATCCATAAAACACTCATTGAAAAAGTAAATATTGCACTACCAGATAATTTCCTCAAAAGATGGATTCTTCATAATGATGAAGAAGGCAAACTGACAAAAGAAAAACTCGAAGAGGACTATAGCCGTTACGCCGATTCTATGAAATGGCAACTTATCGAAAACAAGCTTGTAAAGACCTATAATATA
Source organism: Bacteroidota bacterium (assembly GCA_022708385.1). Lineage (GTDB taxonomy): Bacteria > Bacteroidota > Bacteroidia > Bacteroidales > PXBB01 > JAKIYU01. The sequence continues at coordinate 2,409 of JAKIYU010000173.1, forward strand.
ACTGTGGGCGATGAGGATGTTACGGAATATGTCATGTCGTGGTTCAAAAAAACCGGCGAAGACAATGAAGATGAAGAATTGCGCAACAGGGCTAAAGATTTTGCTGCACAAATTATGAAAAACAAAGAAGAAGCCAAGCGTATGTACGATAAAATCTTCGACGACAAGATGATGAAGTTATTCAAAGAGAAAATAAAAATCACTACAAAAGAGGTTAATTGGGAAGAATTTATTAAATTAGCATAATTATTCAAAAGAAAATCAAAATGATGAACACCTACGACGAATTTAAAAAATTTGCTGTAAAAGACAGGGGCATTAGCAGCCTTACACTCCATAAGTATGCATCAGCTTACGATAACTATATTTCTCCCACAATTATTGAGGAACGCCAGCTGAACATTGTCACCATGGACGTATTCTCACGTTTGATGATGGACAGGATTATATTTCTTGGTGTACCTATTAATGATTATGTGGCTAATATTATCCAGGCGCAGTTGCTCTTCCTCGAATCGGTTGATGCAAAAAAAGACATACAGATTTATCTTAATACACCTGGGGGTTCCGTTTATGCAGGACTTGGCATTTACGATACCATGCAATATATTGCTCCCAACGTGGCCACTATATGTACCGGAATAGCTGCATCAATGGGCGCTGTGCTCCTCTGTGCCGGCACCGAAGGAAAACGTACAGCCCTCCGTCATTCAAGGATTCTTATACACCAGCCTATGGGTGGCGTCGAAGGACAGGCCTCAGATATTGAAATTACCGCCCGCGAAATTCAAAAACTCAAAAAAGAACTTTACGAAATCATCGCGGTACATTCAAAACAACCCTACGATAAAATTTGGGCTGATGCCGACAGGGATTACTGGATGGTGGCCGACGAAGCTAAAGAATATGGTATGATTGACGAAGTCCTTGTACGTGGTAAGAAAAAATAAATCCCATCGATGATGAAAGAAGATAAAAAATGCTCATTCTGCGGCCGCAGCAAACAGGACGTTTCAATACTCATTTCGGGTATCAACGCCAATATATGCGAATACTGCGTTGAGCAATCTCAAGCTATCATCAGGGAAGAAATTACCACGGTTAAAAACAGACAGTTCCAGAAACTAAAACTTAAAAAACCAAAGGAAATTAAAGAATATCTCGACCAGTATGTTATTGGACAGGAAGAGTCAAAAAAAGTTCTTTCAGTTGCCGTTTACAACCATTACAAACGCATTATCAACATAGATAAGAAAAGTAAAAAGGATGACGTTGAACTCGAAAAGTCCAATGTTATTCTGGTGGGTGAAACCGGCACGGGTAAAACGCTGCTTGCCCGCACCATAGCTAAAATGCTCGATGTGCCTTTCTGTATAGCCGATGCTACCGTTTTAACCGAAGCCGGTTATGTGGGAGAGGACGTCGAAAATGTGCTTGTCAGGCTCCTTCAGGTAGCCGATTATGATGTGGATGCCGTACAAAGAGGTATTGTGTTTATTGATGAAATTGATAAAATTGCGCGCAAGAGCGATAACCCTTCCATTACCCGCGATGTGTCAGGCGAAGGTGTACAGCAAGCCCTCCTGAAACTCCTCGAAGGCGCTGTGGTAAATGTGCCCCCTAAAGGCGGAAGAAAGCATCCTGAACAGAGAATGATTCAGATTGATACACATAATATTTTGTTTATTTGCGGTGGTGCTTTCGATAGTATCGAAAAAATTATCTCTTCTCGCCTGCGCACCAATGTTATTGGGTATAACAATACGGCTAAAGATAACATCGATAAAGAAAATGTTCTGAAACATATCATGCCTCAGGACCTGAAAAAATTTGGCCTTATCCCTGAACTCGTCGGCCGGTTGCCCATTATTTCTTACCTGAACCCCCTTGACAAAAACGCTCTCAGGCTGATACTTACCGAACCTAAGAATGCCCTTATAAAGCAATACAGAAGACTGTTTGAACTCGATAATATCAATTTGAATGTTGAACCTGCCGTGCTCGATTATATTGTTGAGAAATCAATAGAATTCAAACTGGGCGCACGCGGCCTTCGTTCTTTATGCGAAAGTATAATGACCGACGCCATGTATGAACTGCCTTCAAAAGAGAATGCCACAGAAATTACAATTACTCTGGAATATGCCAGGGAAAAGGTAGAAAAGTTAAAGGGTTTTAATCAAAAGGTAGCCTGATTATACTACAGCCGTTTTAATTTCTTTATAGCTTCTTCGGGTTTGGGAGCTGTAAAAATGTAATTTCCTGCCACGAGTATATCGGCGCCCGCATTATAAAGTTTTGCCGCATTGGTGTCGTCAACACCTCCGTCAATTTCAATTAAAGCGTTTGAGTTTCTTTTTAAGATAAGGTCTTTAAGGAGTTTGATTTTGCTGTAGGTGTTTTCGATAAAAGCTTGTCCGCCAAAGCCGGGATTAACCGACATAAGCAGCACCAAATCAGTGTCACAAATGATATCTTCCAGTAAAGTTATGCTGGTATGGGGGTTTAACACCACCCCGGCTTTCATGCCGCTTTTTCGTATGGCATCCAGTGTGCGGTGCAAGTGTGTGCTGGCTTCAATATGAACGCTGAGCCAGTCGGCGCCGGCATTCCTGAAGGCATCGATATATCGTTCGGGTTGTACTATCATCAGGTGTACATCCAAAGGCTTTTGAGCTTCTTTCTTAATATGTTTTATAACAGGCAACCCAAAGGAAATGTTCGGAACGAAAACACCATCCATCACATCAATATGAAACCAATCAGCCTCTGAACGGTTAATCATCCCTATATCGTGGCTAAGGTTAAGAAAATTTGCCGAAAGCAACGAAGGCGCAACAAGTTTTGCCATAATTTGTAATTAATGTTATAAGTTTCACAAAGCTAATCTTTTTTGAATAAATAGCATAAAAAATGCAACCAAAGAAATTTGGCTGCACTTTTATGTAAATAGCTTAAAGTAATTAACCGAGATAAGCTTTGAGATTTTTACTGCGCGATGTTTGTTTGAGTTTCTTAACGGCTTTCTCTTTCAACTGGCGTACCCTTTCTCGTGTCAGGTCGAGTTTAATGCCAATTTCTTCCAGTGTAAGCGGAATGTTGCCGTTAAGTCCATAATAGTGGTTTAGGATATCCCTTTCACGAATAGTTAATGTGGAAATGGCCCTGTTTATTTCTTTTTGCAGCGATTCGTAATTAAGGTTTTGGTCAGGGTCAAATTTTTCATCATCATTCTTTATCACATCATACATCGTGCTGTCTTCTTCATGGGTCAGCGGGGCATCCATAGATACAGGACGGCTGGTGTATTTCATGAAGTCGGCCACAATGGTTTCGGATATGCCCACTATTTGGGATATCTCATCAGCAAAAGGCTCCCGCTCGTATTTCT
>JAKIYU010000174.1 GCA_022708385.1 Bacteroidota bacterium
CCTAATGCAAGGTTATATTTTGAAAAAGCTCTGAGTTTGAGCGATAAGGATAAAAACCTTGTCAATGCTCTTTACGAAATAAATAAAGCTATGGGGGATACGGTGCAGGCTCAGTTTTACATGAAAAAACTTGGTTTGCGTTGAGATATGTTATATGATTTTCCACTTTTTGCCCTCGTAACTTAAAATCCTTTCTTTATTTGTAGCCCTTCCCGGTTTGCCTGCCGAGCTTTTAATGAGCCAGCGCGGGGGCACCAAAAATACCTCCGAAACAGTAACATCTATGGCCATGACTGCTTTTAATATATCCATCTTTAATTTCTGCCTTTCGTGCGTTTCTGTGAGTAGTGTCTCGGCAATAACACCTATAAGTTCGGTACCGGCCTCGTCGCTTTCGTAGCCAAAGGCCACCACACGACCGGGAATGACGCCGGGCACAGCGCTTGCCGCATCTTCTATGTCTTCGGGATAGATATTCTTGCCGGCTGAAATGATAAGGTCTTTTTTCCGGCCTATTATGTAATAATCACTGTCTTTTTCAAATCCAAGGTCGCCGCTCAGGTACCAGCCCTTATGCATAACAGCAGCCGTTTTTTCGGGATAGTTGCGGTAACCGTTGAAAAGGGAAAGCGACTTAACGGCAATTTCGCCTATGCTGGCGGGGGGCAGCTCTGCCCTGTTGCTATCTAAAACCTTTATTTCGCATCCTTCAACCAGCCTGCCCGACGATACCCATATGCGCGATGTGGTGGGGTTATTATCAAAAAGCACCTGTCCTTTTTTGAGTGCTTCGGTGTTGAGCGACACTTCTGCGGGTTTTTCTCCGGTGGGTGTTTGGATAACGGCCATGGTAGCCTCGGCCATGCCATAAATGCAGCCAAAAATATCTTTCCTTAAACCGAATTTTTCAAACTTCTCCAGAAAGGCATCGTGACTCTTTTTTCGTATCATCTCACCTCCGTTTACAATCAGCCTGAGACTGTCCAGTCTCATCCCTTTTATATCTTCTTCATTGATTTTATCCACCATAAGGTTAAAGGCAAAGTTGGCAAACCATGTGAGTGTGGCTTTTTCCCAGTGTACGGCCTCTATAAACAGCTCAGGAACCGTTACCCAGTCGAATGGGCTGATATGAATACTGGTTATGCCATACAGCATGGGCAGATGAAAAGCAGCCATAAGTCCCATATCGTGATAAAGTGGCAACCAGCTAACCACTTTGTCGGAAGCAAGGGGTTTAAGTGTTTTACGGTAGGCTGCAGCATGAGTGAGCAGCATTTTATGGGTTACCATTACGGGTTTCTGGAGTCCGGTAGTGCCCGATGAATGCTGCAACAGCAGAGGGGCGGTTTCTTCGGTAGCCGTATTGTAGCTGAAATTGCTGGGTACTGCACCATCTGTTGTAAAAGTAAGGGGAAACAAAAACCCTTTGATGGTGCTGGTGTTATTTTTAATCAGCGGTTCAAGGAGCGGCATGAGCTCGGTTTCGGTAAGCAGGTAGTCGAGGCCTGAGCGTTGGGCCATACCGGTTATACCCTGCCGGAATTTATCGGGGTGCAGACGCGGATTGGGGTAGGCAAGAACAGCCGGGATGGCTCCCAGTAACGATACGCCCATGTATAAAGGATAGAACAGCGGGTGGTGCCTGAGCATCAGCGCACACACATCGCCTTCTCGTATGCCTTTGTCTTTAAGTAACATGGCAAAACAACATGCCTTGTTATATAAGGCCCCGAAAGTCCAACGCACCGGCTCTTTACCCGGTATCCAGTGAACAACAGCTTCGGCGTCGCCCCTTTCAAGGGCGTTATTGTGCCAGCAGTGCCAGAGGGTGTTGGGCATATTAACTATTTTTCATAGACACCATCTCTTTGTTTGTCAATGACACCGCCTTCATAGCCGCAAACGCCCATCCGTGGCGAATTAACAACAGGCAAAGCCATGTCTTCATCGAAATCATCGCACTCCTCTGTGTGTATATGGGAGCATTTGGCGCAAAATAAAGCATATTCTTCCATACAGCAAAAAGGACATATTACTACAGCAGGCACCTTACCGCAAATAGAGCACATAAGTTTCAGGGGTTCATTACGCGACAACAAGGTTATTTTTTGGGGGGCCGTAATCTGGTACCTTTTCAGTGCTATAACATCGAGATAAGTGGTGTCGCCAAAATCATATTCATATAAAATTTTTAGGAGGGGCGACAGGACGTTGTCGAAGCTGTCAGCCATTTTAACTTTAAAATTCTTATGTGAAAAGCTGCTCAGATGCCCGCAACATTCGACCCAGATATCACGCAAAAACTTGTCGAGGTTTTTAAAAGTATCATTACCACTTACCAACAGGTGGAGGAACATTTCGCCTGATTCAATTTTTATATGCCAGGCACCGGTCCCTGTTGTTTTTTTCTCTTTTTCGAGCACTGTCAGATGCTCTGCAATGTGTTTTGTCATCTGTTGCTGTTTTATTTTTTCCTGGCAATAGATGCAGACGCCTTCCGATATTAATTCTTTATTCATAAAAATGATTTAAAAATGGATGTTTAATTTATTTGTATTCTTTGTCTAAGCTTGCCCATCTTAATACTGCCTGTTTGGCATCGTCCGAAAAGTTCTCAAGGTCAGCTTCGGTAATGATACTGTCGATAAGCAGCGAAGCCACTATCATCAGGTAGTTTGAGCCCCTGAGGTCGTTGTAACGGCGGGTAATATGTTTGTCAAATTTTATTACACTGTCGTATAATTGCATGTATGCATCTCTGTCACTCAGGGAATTGCTTTTCCAATGCTGTAATATGCCGTCAAATTCCAGTAGTCCCGTACAATACTCAATTTGCAATCCTTTATTGATGATTTCTCGGGCTGTTTTTTTATCTTTTTTTGAAAGTTCCATATTTTTAAATTTTTGAAGGCATGTTGTAAACCATATCTATATGATTAGAAGTACTGTGCAACATGGAAAGCCAGGTGTTTATATGTGCTCTGTAATCATCGAGGTAGTCGGCATGGAGTTTTTTGGTAACCAGAGTTATAAGTCGTTTGAGCAGCAATGCCACCTTGTAATCGAAGACGGTAAAGCAGGTGCCAAGATATTTAGGTTCCCCTGCAAACGCTTCTTTAAGCACAAATACAAGCAAATCGGCTTCGAGATTTTTATTTTTACAAATTTTAGAAAATTCGTTGATACGTTTTATACAATCGCTGAGCATTTTAGCCATGCGCAACTGGGGCGCCCTGCCTCTGTAAGATTTATAATACAGCCCATTTATATCTGTTTTTGCTTTATCGAACAAATCAACTTCTCCCAGTTCTTTGTCCACATAGTTTACTGTTATATAATCGGCAAAAGGGGGAAATTTTGTGGCTGCTTTTAGTACCAGTTTTTCGAGCTCTTTATGGGGAAGAGTACTGATAGTGTTTTTGATTTTATCGTCTAATTTTGCCATAATTAATTTGTTTATAAACAACATTTTTTATATTTCTTTCCGCTGCCACAGGGGCAGGGGTCGTTTCGTCCGACTTTAACTTCGGTATGCCTGAAAGGCTTTGCATCATAGTCGTCATAACCACCATCCTTTGCTTCATCGTTGTTATATCCCCACCAGGTATTAAGAATGTGGTCGTACAATTCTAAAATATTTAAAATTTCTTTTTTTTTCTCGAAGGCTGGTGGTTTATCGAAATCCGTTTCAATTTGTTTTAGAGAGCCGCATATACTTTCATTTACACGCCCCATTTCGAAGATTTGTTTAATAAGTGGTCGCAATTCGTGTAATTGGGCATCTAAGACATCCCATATCAGCATTCCAAGGAAATCGGAATCAATAAGGTTGTCATCGCTTTTTGCAGTGATAAAGCACTCGAACACATTGGCAAATAGGGCAGAAATCTCGGTTTTTCTTTCGGGGTGGTGGTGTACAATTTGGCAGAGCGCTTCCGAAACAAGCGACTTACAATATGTTTCTATACCCGGTTTTTGAAGAAATGTACCCAATATCTGTGTTTGATGTTCGCCCATCTTAAATATACATTGCCATATTGTTTCGGTAAGATGTTCGCCCAACCAGAAATCTAAAAAATCAGAGTCATACGAAAGGAAATTTAAAACCGAAGGCAATGCTTTTTCAGCTTTTAATTCGCCGAGCAGCATTATGGCATGGACAACAAAAGTATGGGATTCTTCTTTCCACTCTTGTTTTTTAAAATAGCCGTAACGTCTAATGGCATCAGACAGCACTTCTTCAAGATCTTGCATAAAGGATTCCTGTGGCAAGCGAAGTAATTCGTTTAATTTTTCGTGTGTAATATCTATTCCATATTGGTACAGATACTGCATTTCGAAATGCTTGAATAAAGGGGGCTCGTTGAAATCGGTTTCCTGAGCTTGAAGCAAAACCACAGGAATAATGGCTGCCTCACGTTCTTTTCTTAATTTTTCAGGAAAGTTTGCCAGTCTTAAAGGAAACAGAAATGTTTCGGCTGTTTCTGTATCGGGATGGTCGGGTGCTACTTCTTTCATGAATTCCAAGCGTTTTTCGGCATTTTCGAGGTCTTCAATTACAGCATAGTAACGGATAACCACTTTTAGAAAATTTGTTAATTCAGCCAGATGAAAGATATCGCGTTCGGGACAAAGTTTTTTTAACTCTAATTCAGCACCAAGGATCTCGGGCACTTTGTCAAATTTTTTTTGGTCAATATACAGGTTGGCCATATTAATTTGCCCGAAAATATAGTTTGGGTGCTGTTCGAGTATCTGTTTGTTTGTTTCTTCAACCAGATCAATTTTCTTTTGTGAAAGGTATACAATAGATAAGAAGTTCTTCAATTGGGGAACATCCGGATACGCAATTATAAGTTGTTCTTCAATTGCGTATCCGGATACGCAATTATAAGTTGTTTGATTTTATCAACAATTTTCTTATTCTTTGGGCTTCTGCACTCGAAATAGAGCTTGTCTATTTGTTTCTGAAGTTGTGGCGTAATACCATAGCGTTTCCGGTTCATTTCCGGGTCGGTAGTGATATTGTAGCCGTTAAAAGTATAATAATCTTTGTAATGTTCTTCCATAATAAAATGTTGTGTTATTTATTTTTGGTTTTGGCGGTTTTTAATAAAGGTGAGTTCTAAAAATTAGTTTTTTTATTTTTTTTCAGACACAAATCAGAACCCTTTTAAATCTGTGCTGAAAAAGTAAACAATTATACAATTATTTTTTTAATTCATATACAAAAAATCAATTTATTTTTTATTATTTTTAACAATTCGCAACTAACTAACTAACTAACTAACAACATATTACACTTTTAACAAGTTTAATCTTTGGACTTGTTCAAATCTGAATAAGTTGTAGGTAAGATTTATAAGCCCGATTATTGCTGTTGCTCTTGCTATTCCTACACTTTTTTTTTCTCCCGTATAAGCACTCTCTCCATACAATGGTTCACCTTTGTCGCTTTTATCCAACAAATCATCTAAAGGTTGTGAGTCATGTACTGAAGCATCTGTAACTGCAAACCTTTTGATGAATTTACTCTTAGAATCTACCTTTGCATGATTTTTATAACCGTAATATTTCTCTCCATTTTTCTTTGTCCAGCGGGCATCAATATCTTTGTGCTTTTTCTTGTTGGGTTGGTCGTTCCACAAATCATTACCTTCGCCCTTTTTAATCTTTTCGTTCTCTTCTCGTGTATTACGCTGGCGTGGCGCTACGGTAAAACTTGCGTCTATGAGCTTTCCTTCATTGAATATCATGTTTTTAGCTTCCAAAAACTCAAT
>JAKIYU010000175.1 GCA_022708385.1 Bacteroidota bacterium
TGATGCCCGGTGTGATTATAATTAATATTGATGCTGAAAGCACTAATGTATTATAAATACTGCTTTGACGCCTGAACAGTTTTGATACAACAATTACGGTAAACATGGTTGCTGCCCTTTGCACTGAAGGGGCCATACCTGTGATAAGAACATAAAACCAAATACACAAAATAATAATCAGCGCTTTAATTACTTTACCCCACTTTTTTTTATCTAAAAAAAATAGCGTATAGTTTATCAAAAGGAATATTATTCCGACATGCAAACCTGAAACGCAAAGAATGTGAATGGTTCCTGCAGCCGAATAGCTTTTAAGCAGGTCGGCATCGAGCTTGTCGCGCACACCCAAAATAAGGGCCAGTACAACAGCATACGCATCTCCTTCCAGACCCGAAGAGGCAAGCTTTTCCTGTAGGTAATTTCTGGCTTTATAACCAAGTTTAAATAGGTTATTGCCGTAGCCTGAACCCACCTTCCTCCATTGGCCATCTCTGATATAAGATTGATGAAAAATGTTGTCGTCAGCTAAATAGGAACGGTAATTAAACTCATGTGGGTTTAGCGGTGGTGAAACCGGCGTAAAATGTGCTTGCTGAACTATTCTGTCGCCATATTTTAAACACATGGATTGGGATTCCCTTTCGAAATACTGAATAACTTTACCGGTTGTTTTTACCCATTCCTGCCCCTTTTTAACAGCAATGACTTCAAGGATTGTTTTAACGGCATTCTTTCGCACCATTGGCGGTTCACATACTTCAACCAGTACATATCGGTCATTATAGGGTTGCTTTGTAAAATGGTTTGAATTATTAAGTTCATTGTAGTTGTAGTAGAAAATATTACCCGATATAAACAGTGCGGAAGTTATAAATAAGCCCTCCACAAAACGAGTTTGGTAAGTGAGTTTTTCGCTGTCCCTTTTCTTAAACAGGCTATAAAGTAAATAGACAAGTAATATGCAAGCGACGATATAAAATAGTGTAAATATTCCGGTATGCCAGGTTTTTCCGGCAATAATACCTGCCAGCAATGGTAAAAATAAGCGCAGCAAAGGTATTCTTTCAAAGAAGGTCATAGCTGTTTATTTGTTCAATTTCAGAATATCTTCGTAACTGACAATATAGACGTCGGTATAATAATACTTAATAATTGCATCGTACGAAAATCCCTGGTTTATCATCTCCATGGCTCCTTCCTGGCAAAGACCTACACCATGCCCGAAGCCCTTTCCTTTAAACAGCAATGTTTCTCCTTCATCATATATAGAGAAAAATGTGGATTTTAATTTCAGATCGTTTCGTAATAATTTAAGATGTATGGGTGTCATGTCGAGAAAACTAACTTTCCTTTCATTTAGTTGCCTGAAGTTGCATGCTTTCTCAACCATGGCAGTGTCCTCTATGGGAAATTGAAATGTCTTGAAAAGGTAATTGAGAAAATTTTGCTTATTAATGCGATACTCCCAAAAGGCATTTTTGCTCTTTAAACAGAAAGTATCCCTGATGCTTTTAAGGTAAGTGGAAGGAAGCGACCATACATTTTCAGAATTTACTGTTTGACCACCGCAATTGGAGTGGAATACAGCAGATATGAAGTTTAAGTCTTTATCGATGATAACGAAATAGCGTGTGTTTTCAACAGCATTTAAAATTTCTTCTGTACGACACTTGCCGTAATAAACCTGGCAATGCTCCTTGTCGCATACATTGAACCCTTCTTCTATATGTCGCCTGATATTTTTGAGTACGTATGTTCGGCATGCTACAGCCTGAACTTTGTAAAACTCTTTGTTTTTAAACATTCCAACTTCTGCTTCCACAACACCGGCTACATATTTCTCAATATCAATGTTGTTGATTATTCGCAATGAACCATCGGCCGATGTCAGGGTAAAATCATCTTCAAAATTTCTTGTGTGATATTTGCCCGATGGCTTTATTTGTAAGACGCCATCTTTTGCTTTTGATTTGATGTACAAAGATTTGAGCCCGTGAGATGAAGCCTGTCCCTGTGATTTTATAGTTATCTTCTTGCCCTCGGCTGTAATGGTGGCACTGCAGTTTTTCTCCAGAGTAAAAAGACAGTTGCCTGATTCAAAGGAATATTCCCCCGATATTACAGTAACAGTTATTTCTTTAATATAGGTAGTATTATATATGTTGACATTAATAATATGAGAATACGCAAATAATTCGTAAGTATTAAGCCATGACAATAGCCCTAATAAAAATAGCAAACGCTTCATCCAACAAAAATATAAAATAATTACATACCACTTGTTAGTATGATTTTATTGTAAATTTTGCAATAAACTTAACTCTTTTTCAATGTAAAGGCAAAGGTAGTTCCTATGCCAATGCTACTTCTGACATTAATAGTCTGATTATGGGCTTCAATGATGTGTTTGACGATTGATAGGCCCAGTCCTGAGCCGCCATGTTGAACAGAACGTGCTCCGGGTGTTCTGTAAAAGCGTTCGAATATACGGTTCAGGTCTTCTTTGTCAATGCCCATGCCATTATCGCTTACTTCGATAAGGATATGTTCATCCATATCGAAGCAGCTTACCTTTGTTCTTCCACCGTTTTTACCATATTTAATCGAGTTGTCTATCAGGTTGACAAGTACCTGCCTGATACTGTCGTGGTCGGCTATCACATTAACAATTTTGTCGGTGTTTTTGCTTACGTATAGCTGGATGTTGTTTTCTTTGGCTTTCACTTCAAGAAAATCGAAAACTTCATTCACCAGTTCAATCATGTCGAATTTCTTAAAATTCATTCTGAGCTCTCCGGATTCAAGTTTGGATATGGCATCCAAATCATTAATGATGTTAATCATCCGGTCGATGCTTTTTTCAGTCCTTGACAGGTATTCCCTGTTTATGGTCATATCTTCCAGACCACCGTCAAGTAAGGTCAGTATGTAACCCTGTATGTTGAAAATGGGCGTTTTTAATAAATTCCCTGCGATATTTCTCCATCTGCTTTAATTGGTCAATCTCTTTTGTACGGTCGTTATGCCATTCCATAACCTGTTCATTGACCTTTTCGATGATATTTTTCTCATTGAGTATATTCTTTTTAGTATTCATTACATCTGGTTTCTTAGGGGCTTTAAGGCTATGAATATTTTTATAAATAACTTTAATTTTATTCCATATATATATGTTCAAAATTTTGTAAAGTACAAAATAGGTAAGGGGCATTAAAACAATTGCAAAAATAAATAGGGTAGGATAGTTGGGCTTTTCGTAAACAATTATAGAAGAAATACCATAAATAAGCAAGGTCGTCAATGTAACAATGCCCGATGTGAATAATGCGATGGATCTGGGATTGGAAAATTTCATTTTTTACTGATTCTCATATTTATAACCGACTCCCTTTATGGTTTTTATATTATTGCAATTGAGTTTTTCGCGTATTTTCCTTACGTGAACATCAATAGTCCTGTCGCCAACAATAACCTGATTGCCCCAGACATTCGAAAATATTTCGTTTCGTGTAAAAACTTTATTGGGCTTCGATGCCAGCAAAAGAAGCAACTCAAACTCTTTGCGCGGTAATATATGTTCTGTACCGTTGAAAGTTACTTTGTATTTTTCTTTATCAATTGTCAGTGAACCTATTGTCAGTACATTTTCTTTTTCCGCTTCTGTTCTTTCAAACCTCCTGAGCAATGCTTTAACACGACTCGTAAAAACCTTAGGACGGATAGGCTTACTGATGTAATCATCTGCTCCGGCTTCAAATCCTGCTATTTGTGAATAATCCTCTCCACGGGCAGTTAAGAATGCTATAATGGTATGCTTTAATTCGGGATATGTTTTTAGTTCATTGCAGGTCTCAATGCCATCCATTTCAGGCATCATGACATCGAGTATAATCAGGTGCGGCCTTTCCTTCTTGGCAAGCTTAATGGCCTCTTTACCATTATTACAGGTGACTACACGATAGCCCTCACGCCTGAGGTTATAACCCAAAAATTCAAGAATGTCAGGTTCATCATCTACCAGAAGTATTGTGTAATTATTGTTTTCCATCATGTGTTTTATTAATCAAAACAAAAATAGGAAAAATTTTACCATTATCCTGATTTACTGTTCAATATAATGAGGGAATTATTGATTATTTAAAATTAAATTAACACAAACTTAATATTTTATATTTTTGCTTATACAATACAAAACTATAATTATGACTGAAGAAGTAAAATGGATACCCTTTGATGTGGTAGAAAAATTTATGATTGATGTGCTTGCCGTATGCGGAGTTCCTCAAACAGATGCCGAAATCTGTGCCGATGTGCTTATTACCGCCGACAAGTATGGCATTGACTCGCATGGTTCAAACCGATTGAAACCAATTTATTATGATAGAATTAAAGAGGGCATACTGAATCCTGTAACGCATTTTGAAGTTGTCAGGGATGGTTTGGCTACGGCTGTTATCGACGGGCATAACGGTATGGGGCATGTAATAGCAAAGAAAGCCATGCAGATGGCTATAGATAAGGCATCGACATTTGGCATGGGCATGGTGGCTGTACGCAACTCGACCCATTATGGTATAGCAGGATACTATGCGCTTATGGCTGCAAAAAATAACATGATTGGAATTACCGGCACCAATGCCCGTCCTTCTATTGCACCTACTTTTGGGGTCGAGAATATGCTGGGAACTAACCCGCTTACTTTTGGTATGCCCTCCGATGAAGATTTTCCGTTTTTACTCGATTGTGCCACATCTATTACCCAAAGAGGTAAGATTGAACTCTATGCACGTCAGGGTAAAGCCTGCCCTGAAGGCTGGGTGATTGACGAAAATGGCAATGCCACTACTGATGCCACGCGGATATTGGACGACCTGAATAAGGGGAAAGCGGCTCTGTCGCCCCTGGGTGGTATTGGCGAAGACCTTGGCGGCTATAAAGGATACGGTTATGCCACAGTCGTTGAAATTCTTTCTGCGGCCTTGCAAAACGGCGCTTTCCTTAAAATGCTTTTGGGTATTGAAAATGGGAAAAAAGTTCCGTATCCCTTGGGACATTTTTTTATAGCAATTGATGTTAAAGCCTTTGTTGATGTGGATGATTTTAAAAAAACTACAGGGGATATTTTAAGAACGCTGCGAAATTCAAAAAAAATGCCCGGACAAAAACGTATTTACACAGCTGGAGAAAAAGAATACGAAACCTGGATGTATCGTAAAAATAAAGGTGTTCCCTTTAATAAACAACTGCTGAATGAATTTTATAACCTGGCCGTGGAAACTCAACTGACTCAATATGGCAAATATTTTAAATAAAACGGTATGATTTCATCTTTTTTTACCTTCGAAACTTCTGATAATATTAAAATAAATGTTTATAAATGGCTACCGGATCATACTGCAGTAAGAGGGGTAGTGCAAATTGCACATGGCATGGCCGAACATGCTGAACGTTATACGCATTTTGCTGAGTTTTTAACGGCACAAGGTTATGTGGTGTATGCCAATGACCACAGGGGACACGGAAAAACGGCTGCCTGTATTAATGACCTGGGCTTTTTTAGCTCCGATAATGGGTGGTTTCGTGTGGTAGAAGATATGCATGCGCTCACCAGAATAATAGCAGCTGAATATCAGGGGCTTCCTGTTTTTATCCTGGGGCATAGTATGGGCTCACTGCTTACAAGGACTTATATTTGTAACTATTCTCATGAAGTCAGGGGCGTGGTTTTGTCTGGTACTGCCGGCAGCC
>JAKIYU010000176.1 GCA_022708385.1 Bacteroidota bacterium
TCTTTGAGTATTTCGGTTACACTATATAATGCATTTTGTTCGAGCATGATAGCGCCTAAAACAGCTTCTTCAAACTCGAGGGCCTGAGGGGGTATGCGCCCCTGTGCCAGAAAATTTTCTGTTACCGGGTGCCTGACCTGCTTTTTGCGGGTATCTTTCTGAGGATTGTTTGTTGTTTCGTTCATGCAGCAAAAGTAAAACTTAAAGCTCTATAGGACGGGCATTGTTAAAAAATAAATAGTTCTTAACAAAGAGGAAGTGAACTAAAGTTTAAAGTGAACTAAAATACTTGAAGTGCGCTTAAATGTCTAAAGTTGAATTTGCTGAAAATGACTAAATACTTTAGTTCACTTTAGGCATTTTAGCTCACTTTAGCTCACTTTAGACACTTTAACTTCTACTTCCTGAAATTCTTCTTGTGTTTTGAAAATTTCTCGCGTTCGTTAAACTTGGCTTTTTTGTTCTGTGCCAGAATATCGCTTGTCCTTTCAAGTTGCGTTGTTTCGTCGAGTTTAAGCTGGTTATCAGAAAGGTCGGCCAGATGCGATACGATAATGTCATCAGAAACAGAATCCCTGTTCCATGTCAGGTAAGCTTTTTTGAGGTGGTTGGCTAATTGTTTTACAAATTGTTCTTTTTCGGGATTTTCCTGAAGCTGCGTTGTCTTTTTTATGATATTCTGTATGTTTTTGCCATAGTACCTGAAATGTTTGTTTTTCTCAGGGTATGCAATTTTTTCGGGAGCCAGCTTAGTCAGGTTTTCGGTAGGCTTGGGAAAAGGAGAATCAACATCCAGTTTAAAATCGGATAAAATAAACAAATGGTCCCATATTTTCTGCCAGTAATCTGCTGCGTCTTTATTTTGGGGATTCAGTCGCGACATGGTTTTAACAATTTCCTGGGCCATCTGGTTTCTCTTCAAATTGTCTTCTTCGGCTACAGCAATATCAATCATCTTTTTAACAGTGCGTCCGTACTCAGTAATAGGTAAAGCGGGACGCGAGGTATTGTATTCTAATTCCATTAAAATTATTTTACTTTGCGAATGGCTGCAAAGATAGTCATTTTTTTTATTATCCCAATTAATTTGGCTGGGTATAAAAATTCAATGCTTTTTATTAAATAAATAATTTGTGTAACAATATTTTAATTACCTTTGCAAAACTTTTTTCAGAAATTTTTGAAGATGATAAAAATAACATTACCAGATGGTGCTGTAAGGGAATACAGCGAAGGTGTAACCCCGCTTGAAATAGCACAAAGTATAAGCGAAGGGCTGGCACGTAAAGTTTTATCCGCAAAAGTAAATGATGAAGTACGTGATGCCACACGACCAATTACTGAGGATGCTCATCTGAAACTGCTTACATGGGAAGATGCCGAAGGCAAAGCCACTTTTTGGCATTCATCGGCGCACCTGATGGCTGAAGCTATTGAACAACTCTACCCCGGTACGAAATTCGGTATTGGTCCCGACATCGAAAATGGTTTTTATTACGATATAGATACTGTCGACAAAGTAATATCATCCGAAGACCTTCCGGCTATAGAAGCACGCATGCTCGACATTGCAAAAGAAAATCACAAATACATCCGCGAAGAAATCAGCAAGCCCGATGCGCTTGCTTTTTTCACTAAGAAAGAAGACCCCTACAAGCTGGAACTTATCAGCGAACTTGAAGATGGTACTATAAGCCTGTACAAATCCGGCAATTTTACCGACCTTTGCCGCGGACCTCATTTGCCAGATACCTCACAAATAAAAGCCGTGAAACTGCTCAACGTTGCAGGGGCTTACTGGAGAGGTAACGAAAAAAACAAGCAGCTTACCCGTATTTATGGCATAACATTTCCAAAAAAGAGTGAGTTAGACGCTTACCTCATATTTCTTGAGGAAGCAAAGAAAAGAGACCACCGCAAAATTGGCAAGGAGTTGCAGCTCTTTACCTTTTCGGCTCGTGTTGGCATGGGCTTGCCCCTTTGGTTGCCCAATGGCGCCGAATTGCGCAACAACCTCGAAATATTTCTAAAAAAGGCACAGAAAAAAGCAGGTTATTCTCAGGTCATTACACCACACATCGGTCTGAAAGATTTGTATGTTACATCGGGTCATTACGAAAAATACGGCAAGGATTCATTCCGCCCTATAAGCACGCCCGCTGAAGGAGAAGAGTTTTTCATCAAGCCGATGAACTGTCCGCACCACTGCGAAATTTACCGCTCACAACCCCATTCATACAAGGATTTGCCTGTCCGTTTTGCCGAATTCGGCACAGTTTACCGCTATGAACAAAGTGGCGAACTGCACGGCCTGACAAGAGTACGCGGTTTTACACAGGACGATGCACATATTTTTTGCCGCCCCGACCAGTTGAAAGACGAATTCAAAGGTGTGATTGACATTGTTTTTTATATATTCAAAACTTTGGAATTCAACGATTTTGAAGCACAAATATCGCTGCGCGACCCCGAAGACAAAACAAAATACATCGGTTCCGACGAAAACTGGGAAAAAGCTGAACAGGCCATCATTGAGGCCTGCGAAGAAAAAGGTCTTAAAGCTGTCATGGTTAAGGGAGAAGCTGCTTTTTACGGGCCTAAACTCGACTTCATGGTAAAAGATGCTATCGGACGCAAATGGCAACTGGGTACCATTCAGGTTGACTACAACCTGCCCGAAAGATTTGAACTCGAATATATTGGCAGCGACAATCAGCGGCACCGCCCGGTAATGATTCACAGGGCGCCCTTTGGCTCAATGGAGCGCTTTGTGGCCGTGCTTATAGAACATTGCTCCGGCAAATTTCCTTTGTGGCTGGCACCCGAACAGGTAAGCATTTTACCCATCAGTGAAAAATTTATTGATTATTCGAAAAAAGTTGTATCTTTGCTGCAAAATTCTGACATACGCGCTCAGATTGACGAGCGTAACGAAAAAACGGGCAAAAAGATACGGGACGCAGAATTGAAAAGAATCCCTTACATGCTGGTTTTAGGAGAAAAAGAGGAAATGTCTTCTACCGTTTCTGTCAGAAAACAAGGCATCGGCGACATGGGCTCCATGGCCATCGATGATTTTATTAAATTGATTAAAAATGAAATCAGTAATCTGATTAAATTTTAATAAATAAATAACAGTATAAACTAAAAATAGGAGGAAAATAATATAGCTGCCTTTAATAGTCCGTATCAGGGAAATCAGCGCTCTTCAAGAGGTAAGAATGAGCCTTTGCACAACATTAACGAAATGATTAAATCCCCCGTTGTCAGAATTGTGGGAGATAACATTGAAACACAGATATTAAATCTGAAAGAAGCTCAGAATATAGCTTATGACCTTGGGTTAGACCTCGTTGAAATTTCACCCAGCGCCAATCCGCCCGTTTGTAAAGTTATTGATTACAAAAAATTCCTTTACGAACAAAAGAAGAAAATGAAGGAAATAAAAGCCAAGACAGCCAAAGTAGTCGTCAAGGAAATTCGCTTCGGTCCCAACACCGATGACCATGATTTCAACTTTAAGCTGAACCATGCCATCAAATTTCTTAAAGAAGGCGCAAAAGTAAAGGCAGATGTGTTTTTCAAAGGCAGAAGTATTGTTTATAAAGAGCAGGGCGAAATTATATTACTGCGTTTTGCCGACGAACTGTCGGAATACGGAAAAGTAGAAATGTTGCCAAAGATGGAAGGAAAAAGAATGATTATTATCATATCACCAAAAAAATTAAAATAAATACAACCAATTAAATTCTTACGGTAATGCCAAAGATGAAAACCAAATCCAGTGCAAAAAAGAGGTTCACTCTTACTGCCACCGGTAAAATCAAAAGGAAGCATGCTTACAAAAGCCACATCCTCACTAAAAAAACAACCAAGAGAAAACGCAATCTGGCGTATTCTGCGGTTGTAAACAGTACCGATGAAAAAAGAATCAAAAGCGTGCTTTGTTGTTAATTAAATTTTAGTATTAACCCTTGTTAAAGCCCCAAAAGAACCTGAAAATCAGGACGCTTTAACAAAAAAAATGTGAATTATGCCACGTTCAGTAAATGCAGTCGCTTCGCGACAAAAAAGAAAGAAAATTTTAAAAAAGACTAAAGGTTACTTTGGTCGTAGAAAAAACGTTTGGACCGTAGCGAAAAACGCCTACGAAAAAGGACAGGTTTATGCTTACCGCGACAGGAAGACCAAAAAACGCAATTTCCGCAGTCTATGGATTATCCGTATTAATTCAGGCATCAGGGAATACGGTATGTCGTATTCAGTTTTTATGGGTAAACTGGCCAAAAACAATATTGTAATTAACCGCAAAGTGCTGGCCGACCTTGCCATGAACAACCCCGAGGCTTTTAAAGCCATTGTGGAAAAAGTAAAATAACCATTTGGTAAAAAATATTTGAAGCCGCTTTCGTGTGAGAGCGGCTTTTTTATTTATATCAAGCGAAATTTTGATTAATTTTGTCCATTAAGCATAAATCATTTGAAGATGACAAAAATATTAGGAATTTCAGCTTTCTACCACGATTCTGCTGCTGCTCTGACGATTGATGGAAAAATTATTGCCGCTGCACAGGAAGAGCGTTTTACCAGAAATAAGCAAACGCAGGATTTTCCGATAAATGCCATTAAGTATTGCTTGCAGGAAGCAGGTCTGGAACTTAACGAGCTTGATGCCGTTGTGTTTTATGACAAACCTTTGCTAAAGTTTGAAAGATTGCTTCAGACCTATTATGCGTTTGCACCCAGGGGATTCCTGTCTTTTGCCAAAGCCATTCCTGTTTGGCTTAATGAAAAAATGTTTCTTAAAAAGCTCATTTATAACGGATTAAAAGAAATCGGAACGTACGATAAAAAGAAATTTAAGCTTCTATTTCCCGAGCATCACCTTTCCCATGCCGCCAGCGCCTTTTTCCCATCACCTTACGAAAAAGCAGCCATTCTGACCGTTGATGGTGTGGGTGAATGGTGCACCGCCTCTATAGGAGTGGGAGAAGGCAATACGATTAAATTTTTCAAAGAATTGGAATTTCCTCATTCCGTGGGGTTGCTTTACAGTGCATTCACCTATTTTCTTGGTTTTTCAGTAAACTCCGGTGAGTATAAACTCATGGGGTTAGCGCCCTACGGCAATCCTTATTCGGAAGATACATTAAAATACATCGACATTATAAAAACCCGGATAGTGGCTATCAAAGAAGATGGCTCACTGCATCTTAACCAGGACTATTTCAACTATGCCACAGGCCTGCGGATGATTCACGATAAAAAATGGGAAAAACTTTTTGGGTTCCCCACACGTAAACCAGAATCAAACCTCGAGCAGAAACACTGCAACCTGGCATTAGCCATTCAAAAAGTAACCGAAGAGATTGTCATTAAAATGGCCTATGAAGCCAAAAGGCTGACACAAGCCGAGAATTTGTGTATGGCGGGTGGTGTGGCACTCAACTGTGTGGCCAATGGCCGTATTCTCGATGAAGGTATCTTTAAAAACATTTTCATTCAACCGGCTGCCGGTGACGCAGGAGGTGCTTTGGGTGCTGCCCTGGCCACACATTACATTTACTATGATGGCAAACGAACGGCTGATGGTATTAACGACCAAATGAACGGCGCCTATCTTGGCCCTGAATTTTCAGATAAAGAAATTGAACTGATGAACAGAAAAGTAAAAGCCGTATCGGTAAAAATCAATTCTTTTGACGAACTGGCAGCCATGACAGCCAAGAAA
>JAKIYU010000177.1 GCA_022708385.1 Bacteroidota bacterium
CACCCGATACCATCCGCACCACTGTGCAAGTACCAGTGGAAAAAATAAAGTACATTACCGAAAACAACTGGGGAAAAATCATTAAAACTATACCTTTCTTCTGTCTCGCATTCGTTTTCTTTATTATAGCTGCTATAGTATTTCGTAAAAATAAAAACTAAGTCTATGAAAGAAAAAACACCAAAAAAATATATTGCTAAGCATGAAAATATTAATGCCCTTGCAGATCATCTTAGCAAACTAAAAAAACGCGGCGCAAAATATAAGCTTCGCAAAGAAGGTAAATTCAATATTATTGAATATTACTCCCAAAAAAAATAATTATTTTTGTTTAATATAAATCTACTCTCATGAAAAAATCTAATTACCTTTTAAATCCATACACTATTTATTGGATTGCTCTTATTCCTTTAAAAGGTGTTGCAACTAAAAAAGATGCTGAAACTGCTTCAAAAATTGTAAGTAACTCAAAAAGTTATTTTTCTTCGTCTAAGCAATCTATTTATACACATTTGCCAAACAAAGAAAAAGGCAATCAAATTATCAAATTACTTAAAAATAAACTTTCAAAAACCTATAAAGTTTATTTATTCACTGATAAACAGTTTGGTATGGCTTCAAAAGATGGTAATTTAAAAATAAACAGTACAGGAAATTTAATACCTTTGACCTCAAAACAATTAAAAGAAGCTGTTAATGTTTAATCCTGAAATACTTTTAGAAGCACGCCGTCAAGTAGGAAAATATTTGCAATCCATTCGGATTGATAAAAATATTACTATTGAACAACTGTCTGAAAGAACTGGTTTATCAATTTCCGATTTAGAAAATATCGAAAATAATACTTCTGTTTATTCTTTTGATGATTTTCTTAAAATTACAACGGGCCTCGATGTGTATTTTTATCTGGCCGACAGAGATGGAAAACATCTCGACCATAAAGATTTAATTGATAAATCCGACATTAGCAAAGCTTCTACTTAATTTCTATCCCCTTTCTCAATCTTCATATATTACCCGTGTGAAACCGGTTCCAAATGAGCCGGTTTTTTATTTTCTGTTTAACTATTGTTTAACTACAAATTTTTTAAAAATCAAAAACCCTCTCTAAATCTTAGCTTAGAGAGGGTTTTCAGTTGTCCAACCAGGATTCGAACCTGGACTGACAGAACCAAAATCTGCTGTGCTACCGTTACACAATTGGACAATGAGTAAAAAGTGGTGCAAAATTAATAAAAAAAAAGCAAACTGCAAATTATTTCCTTCAAATTCATTTAGAAGAGCGTTGTTTTGGGTGTATCTGAGGGGTTGTTGCCCTCATCCTGAAGGTCATCGTTGGCCTCATCTTCAAGGTCGAAAAGAGCCAGCTGATTTTCGCTGATGTGGTAATCGTCCTGTGTAAAATCGTAATTGCTTACAATATACTCTTTTACCGCTTTTTTAAACACTTTGTTGGGGGTAAGGCGCTTGGACTTACAAAAGCGGTTCACTATGTTGTACTGTTTTTCGGAAAGCTTAAAAACAATTTTTTTGAACTTTTTCTTACTTTTCGATTTCTTCATGTTGCAGGATTTCGTAAATAATGCCGGCCACTTTATTAACTTCTTCTATTGTGTTTAACTTGCTGAAAGAAAAACGGATATTAATATTATCGGTCACACCGTATAATTCATTTAACACATGCGACTGGTGTACGGTACCGGAGGCGCAGGCGCTTCCCCCCGACACGGCAACACCGTTCATGTCGAGTTTATAAAGCAACATTTCGGTTTGTGCCGTATGTGGAAATGCCACATTCAATATGGTATGCAACCCACCTTTGTCCGAATCACCGTTAAAAAACACGCCTTTTATAGCGCTGAGTTTACCGGCCATCACGTTTTTTAATTGGGTTATATATTGCAGGTTTTCTTCCATACGGTTGTAAGCCAGTTGCAGGGCTTTAGCCATAGCAGCAATAAACACCGTATTTTCGGTGCCTGCCCGCATCTGCCGTTCCTGTCCGCCTCCCAGTATGTAAGGTTCCAGGGCATTTTTACTGTCCCTGTATAGAAAACCAACGCCTTTGGGCCCGTGAAACTTATGCGCCGAAGCCGAAGCAAAGCCAACAGGTATTTTACTGAAATCGATATTACACTTCCCAAAAGTCTGTACCATATCGCTATGAAAGTACGCCCCTGATGAAGAACACAGTTCCGACACATTTTTTAAGGGTAACAGAACGCCGGTTTCGTTATTGGCATGCATCAGGGTTACCAATACGGGTTTGGTCTTTTTCTTTAACACGTCTTCCAGTTGCGTCAGGTCGGGTTGGCCGTTTCTATCCACAGATAAATATATAATTTCTGTTCTATGTTCTTTGGCTATGGCTGAAAGGGGGTTTAAAACTGCGGGGTGTTCGGTACGTGTGGTAACGATATGTTGCACATTAAGTTTGCGCACGGCGCCCCACAACACTGTATTATCGGCTTCGGTACCCCCCGATGTAAAGATTATTTCGGAAGGGGCCACATGCAAAAGCCCGGCAATAATACTGCGCGCATCTTCAATAACCACCCTGGCTCTGCGACCAAAATCATGAATAGAAGAGGGATTACCGAACATTTCGGGTAATAATGAATGTATCTCGTCGATAATTTCTTGTAATAAGGGTGTTGATGCAGCGTTATCGAAGTAAATCATGAATTACATTTCTTTAATTATAGCCTTGATGTCATTTATAATTTTCGAAGCAAGGGCATCGGCTTTGGTTAAGGAATCGCTTTCGGCATATATTCTAATAATGGGCTCGGTATTCGAGCGGCGCAGGTGTACCCAGTCGTTGCTGAATTCAATCTTAAGGCCGTCGAGTGTGGAATGTTTCTGATGACCATAGAGGGCTTGCATTTTATCGATAATCTTACGGGTATCGACTTCCGGACTGAGTTCAATTTTATTTTTGGATATATGATAAAGGGGATATTGCTTTTTAAGCATTGAACACGATTTACCAAACTCTGCAAGGTGCGACAGGAAGAGGGCAATACCAACCAGCGCATCACGACCATAGTGCAATTCGGGATAGATAACACCACCATTGCCTTCGCCGCCAATAACAGCATTTTGCTGTTTCATCATCTCAACCACATTCACTTCACCTACAGCCGAAGCGAAATGAGAGCCTCCATATTTCTCTGTTACTTCTTTGAGCGCTCTTGTTGACGACAAATTAGAAACGGTATTGCCACCGTTATTATGTTTCAGGATATAGTCGGCAATAGCCACCAGCGTGTATTCCTCGCCGAACATTTCGCCGTTCTCGCACACGATGGCCAACCTGTCCACATCGGGGTCAACCACAAAACCCAGGTCGGCATCCGATTTTTCCACTTTTTCGGCAATTTCTTCGAGGTTCTCGGGAAGCGGCTCGGGATTGTGCGGAAACACTCCGTTGGGTTCACAATAGAGTTCATAAATTTTGGCCACACCAAGCGCCTTAAGTAGTTTTGGCAAAGCCAGTCCACCAGTAGAGTTGACACAATCGACAGCCACCCTGAATCCTGCCTTTTTAATAGCCGCTACATTTACAAGCGGTAGTTGCAGGATTTTCTGAATATGTTTATCAATATAGGTATCGTCGTGGAAATAATCGCCGATAAAATCCACTTTGGCAAATTCAAAACTATCTGTGTCAGCTATTTTCAGCACTTCTTCGCCATCGGCAGCAGAGATAAATTCTCCTTTGCTGTTGAGCAGTTTAAGGGCATTCCATTGTTTTGGGTTATGACTGGCCGTAATGATGATACCACCATCGGCCTGTAAATCGATAACAGCCACTTCAACGGTAGGGGTTGTTGAAAGGCCCAAATCAACCACATCAATACCTGCGCCTACAAGGGTAGCGGTTACCAGATTGTTAACCATTTCACCCGAAACGCGTGCATCGCGCCCTACAACAAATTTATAACTGTCTTTTTTTGAATTATTTTTAATAAAATGAGCAAAAGCAGCTGTAAATTTTACAATATCAACCGGTGTGAGCCCTTTTCCGGGTAAGCCTCCTATAGTGCCTCTGATGCCTGAAATGGATTTAATTAAAGTCATACTGTTCTAACAATTAAGCGGTGCAAAAATATATCATTTTGCTTTATAATCTTTCAAATCTTCATAAATAATCGCAGCTGTATTTGCTGAAGCCCCGCCACCGCCAAGCTTTTGCCTGAGTGTAGCATAGTTTTCGAGCATTTGTTTGCGTTCGTTGGTATTACCGGTTATCAATTTCATTTCCGTCAACAGCCTATTTGCGTTAAAGTCGCTCTGAATAAGTTCCGTAACTACTTTCTTGTCCATAATCAGGTTGACCAGTGAAATATATTTCAGTTTAACCAAATTTTTAGCAATGACATACGACAGGTAGCCGGCGTTGTAGCAGACCACCTGGGGAACATTGAATAAAGCTGTTTCAAGGGTAGCTGTTCCCGAAGTAACCATAGCAGCATGAGCATGGCGCAGCACATTATAGGTATCGTTGGTAATTATCTTAACGTGGGAGCCTTTGCATATATCATTGTAAACCGATATATCGATGGACTCTACAGCACAAACCACATACTGGTAACCTGCATCAAACGTGGTTGCTTTGAGCATGAGAGGCAGCATCTTCTTTATTTCCTGCAGGCGGCTACCGGGTAAAAGGGCGATAAGTGGCTGGTCACCGATACTGTAGGTGTCGTTAAAAGTGCGGGCAGAAGAGTCATTGTGCTCGTTTTCCAAAGCATCGATAAGCGGGTGCCCCACAAAATCTACTTTATAGTTATAACGTGCATAAAAGGCTTCTTCAAAAGGCAGTATTACGCACATTCTCCTAACCACCTTACTGATAAGTCTTACACGAGAGGCTTTCCATGCCCATACCTGCGGAGATATATAATAATAAACCGGAATGTGGTGCTGATGGGCAAAACGAGCCATACGCAGGTTAAAGCCGGGATAGTCAATAAGAATGAGGGCGTCGGGTTTAAACAACAAGAGATCTGTCTCGCAGAGTTTAAAATTATGCATAATGGTACGCAGGTTCATTACCACTTCTAGAAAGCCCATGAAAGCCAGGTCTTTATAATGCTTCACCAGTTCGCCACCGGCATCCTTCATTCTGTCGCCCCCCCAGCACCTGAACACGGCTTCTTTATCACATAAACCGAGTGCCTTCATCATATTTGATGCGTGCAAGTCCCCTGAAGCCTCTCCTGCTATAATATAATACCGCATTTGTAATTTACAATTTTCATATTTCTATTCAACAAGAAAACTTAAACAGGTTTAATAAGGACAAGAAAAATCAGAATAATGGTTACCAGCAACAGTCCTTTGCCCATATTGTACTTTTTCAGGTTAACCATAAAAACTCTGAATAATATCACATTAAAAATAAAGCTCAACATCATAGCCGGTTTGCTACTCAGTATATTGAAGTCGGCGTTGCCCATAAACTTTTTCTGAACAAGCTCAGTGCCTATTGCAAAAATAAAGGGTAAAATAATTCCAATGATGGCACCGGCAAAGAAAAAATCTTTTTTAAACATTTGTTTCAAGGTTTTTCAGCAGGGGAATATGTTCGTGATTGGTAAGGTCGAGGGTAACAGGCACTATGGTAATGTAATTGTTTTCGAGCGCCCACAAGTCAGTATCCGCATTTTCTTCGCCTTTGTGAAATGTGCCTGTAAGCCAGTAATACTTCCGGTT
>JAKIYU010000006.1 GCA_022708385.1 Bacteroidota bacterium
AGTGTTTATGCAGAAAATATTAAAAATATAACATCATTTTCTAACAGCTCTGTTGTGGCAAAAGAAATCACGGGAAGAATTAAAATAATGAAAAATAAAGCGCCGGGTATTTTTATTAAAGACTATACGTTTTCTCAAAATGAGGATGAGTGGCTGAACCGGGATTTTGAAAACCAACCGGATGAAAACGTAACAAAGACCCCGATAGTAAAAAAATCCGGTAGAACAGCACTTAAATGCTACCCCAACCCAACATCAGATATACTCAATGTCGAATCATCAGAATATTTGAAAGACGTTTATTTGTGCGATTTGAACGGGAAATTAATATCCAGAATCATTACAGGGAACAGGAAGGAATTTAAAATAGATTTTACAGTGTACAGTACAGGGATTTATTTTATCAAATACTTCGATGAAGGCAGGTGGCACACCGAAAAAATTGTATTTGCTGGGAATGATTAATAAAAAGAAAGCTTAAACCTGTTTTGAGGTGCAAAACATATCAATTTAAAAAAAAACGGAGACTATTCGGCAATGATTAAAAAATAACTTTTCTTGCCTCTCTGAACCAAAATGTATTTATTGTTTATAAGGTCATTGTTTGAAATGTTATGTGTTTCTCCAACCTTTTGTTTGTTAATAGTAAGGCTGTTTTCTTTAATGGCTCTTCTTACTTCACTTTTAGAAGGTAACACAGGAACATGCTCGGTAAGAAAATCGATGATGTTTGTATTTTTCTCAACGAGAGTCTTGGTTGTTTTGAAATGGGGCACCCCTTCAAAAACGGCCAAAAATGTGTCCTCATCTAAAGAGCGTATCATGTTGAGCGTGCCATTGCCAAAAAGAATTTCAGAGGCACTGACAGCCGTTTCGTAGGCTTCTTTGCTATGGATAAATACAGTAAGCTCTTTTGCCAGTGTTTTTTGCAGCAGGCGCAGGTGGGGCGCTTTTTTGTGCTCTTCAATGCACGTATCCACTTCTTCTTTTGTGAAAAGCGTAAATATTCTGATGTATTTTTCGCTGTCCTCATCCGAGCAGTTGAGCCAGAATTGATAGAACTTATAAGGTGAGGTCAGGCGTGAGTCGAGCCAGATGTTGCCTTCTTCCGTTTTACCGAATTTTTTGCCATCGGATTTGGTAATCAGGGGGCAGGTAAGGGCAAAAGCATCGCCACCCGATTTGCGGCGGATAAGTTCTGTGCCGGTAGTAATATTACCCCATTGGTCGGAACCTCCCATCTGCAGTTTGCAATGGTGGTTGTGGTACAGGAAATAAAAATCATAGGCCTGCAACAACTGGTACGAAAACTCTGTATAGGATAAGCCGGTTTCCATGCGGTTCTTAACACTGTCCTTCGACATCATGTAATTGATGGTAATATGCTTGCCAATTTCCCTCAGAAAATCAAGCATGTTGAAATCTTTTGTCCAGTCGTAGTTGTTAACCAGCTCGGCTTTATTGGGGCCGTTTTCGAAATCGAGAAACCTGACAAGCTGTTTCTTAATGGCTGCAATATTGCGCGATAATGTTTCGGGCGAAAGCAGGTTTCTTTCTTCTGATTTACCCGATGGGTCCCCTATCATGCCTGTAGCGCCACCGACAAGTGCAATAGGCTTATGACCGCAGAGCTGCAAATGTTTGAGCATCATAATCGAAACCAGGTGCCCCACGTGCAGCGAATCGGCTGTGGGATCAATACCCACATAGGCTGATGTCATCTCTTTTTCCAACAAATCTTCAGTACCCGGCATCATGTCGTGTATCATGCCCCGCCACCTGAGCTCTTCCACAAAATTCTTTTTCATATTAACTGTTTTTCGTTCTGAATGCAAAAATACAGATACTTTTTGTCAGTTTAAAATGTTTTTTTTGTTAATAAAACTTTTTTATTATTGTTTATAATTAATTTTTATTTATTTTTGTCTAATTAAAACTATGATTTATAGTAATAAATAAGATATAATTCATATTCTTTTAAATATCAGATATTTACATTTGCTGATTAAAAACAAATACTATGAAAAACCCAAAAAAACCTCTTATTTTTATTGTTGATGATGATAATGCTTTTGCTACATTAGCAAAAAATGAGATGCAAAATATGAATTATACCAATTTAAAAGTATTTAACTCTGGTGAAGAATGCTTGAAAAATATGAATCTTAAGCCAGATATCGTATTGCTCGATTATGCTTTGAATAACAGTATGAATGGTTTGGAGGTTCTGAAAAAAATCAACAGCATGACCACGCGCACGACAGTAATTATGCTTACAGCTTATGATAAACTTGAAATAGCCATTGATTCCATTAAGGCTGGCGCCTATGATTATGTGATAAAGAGCGAAACCGCTTTCGAACGTATTGCGAATTTAATAAGGAAAATCATAAGGCAGAACGAATTGCGACTGGCTAATGAGCAACTTGAATTCGGAAAGAAACTGGTTATCATTATTTTATTGCTCGTTCTTATTGGTACAAGCCTTATATATTATTTCTTTCCCGATATTTTTAACTAAGCAATTCTTTTAGTATTTTTGAAATTATATGTTCCTGGCAGTAATTAAAAATAAATGATAACTGCTTAGGCTAGATTTTTAATTTATTTAACCTATGAAACAATTTATTCTTTGGTTTCTGATTATGCCTTTTTTGATGACGGGGCCTTTTTTATTTTCACAGGATACGGTTGTGATTGGTATTGATAATAATTATCCCCCTTACGAATATGTCGATGAACGCGGCACTGCCGTTGGCTTTAATATCGACATCACTACCCGGATTTTGAAGGATAACGGGTATGAATACCGCATTGAAGCTCATCCCTGGGACATAACCTATCAGCTTTTCAAAGAGGGCAAGGTAGATGTTATTTCTATGCTTTTTTCCGAAGAAAGAAATGCGATGTACTATTTGAGCATCCCCCACAACCAGGTAACCTATGGTGTTTTTTATAATAAAGAAAATCACGACCTTATTGAATCATTCGATTATAAGGAAGGCATTATTGTAGTCAAGGATGATGTAATGCATGAATTGTTGCGCAGTAAAAAACTGGATGATAATGTTATTGCTGTTGAAAATTCGGAGAAAGCCCTTAAATTGTTAAACAAAGATGATACACGTATTGCTTTGTTGCCCAAGGTACAGTCAATGTATCTTATTAACAAGAATAAATTAGAAAATATTGAATTGTCGGAAAGGTATTTTTATAAGCAAAAATATTGCTTTGCGGTGGATAAGAGCAGGCAGGACCTTATTTTTGCCCTGAACGAAGGCCTGTCGTTGCTGAAAGAGAAAAAGGTATATGACCGCTTGCTTCAAAAATGGTTTTCACCGCTCGAACAAACCAAAATACCTTTTTCGAAAGTAATTGACGACTACTTGCTTATACTTCTGCTCATTGGGTTAGTTTTTTTTATCGTTGTCCTCTGGAATCTGACATTGAAAAGGGCTATTAACAGGCGTAACAAGGAATTAAGGGATGAATTGCAAGCGCGTGAGCGCTCAGAAATGGCCATTATTGAGAGTGAAGAACGTTTCAGAACACTGACAGAAAATTCACCGGCTGCTATTGTTATATTTAATCAGAATAAAATATTTTTTACCAATAATGCAGCAACACAGCTCACCCTGTTTTCAAAAGAAGAGATGCAAAACATGTCATTCTTCGAATTTCTGCAGGATGATAAAGAAAAACAATTTGTTTCGGACTTTTTTTTGCAGGCAAGGAAAAACAAAGTAAGCTCTTTTAAAAAAGATATTTTAATGAAAAACAGAAAAGGACAGCAGCTCTGGGCTAATGTTTCTGCTGTAAAATCATACTATAAGGCTGAACCTGTTATAATAGCCACCGCTTTTGATGTTACCGACAGGCATTTTTATGAACAGGAAATCATTGAAAGCAGAAGAATGTTCAGTACACTCCTTGACAACCTTCCCGGAATGGTGTACCAGTGTGAAAATGATAAGGACTGGACCATGTTTTTTATCAGCGATGGCTGTATGCCGCTTACAGAATATACCGCTGATGAATTGTTGTTTAATAAAAACAGGTCGTATAATGATATTATTCATGTCGAAGACAGGTCCTATGTATGGAATACCATTCAGGCTGCAATTGCTAAAAAATCACCTTTTACACTTGAATACAGAATAGTTACAAAGTCGGGGTTGCTTAAATGGGTATGGGAGCAAGGCAGGCTTATACAAAAAAAACAGAATACTTTTCTTGAAGGGTATATTACGGATATTACCGATAGAGTAAATACAAGACATACACTTATTAAAGAAAGAATTAAATATGAAACCATGCTGCAGTCTATAGGCGACGGTGTTATCAGCACAGATAACAATGGTCGTATTACCTTGATGAATAATGCAGCAGAAAAACTTACAGGATGGAAATTACACGATGCTCTTGGCAAGCCACTTGAAGATGTTTTTATTATTATTAATGAGAACACCCGAGAAACATGCGAAAATCCATATAAGAAAGTTCTCGAAACAGGCGCTATTGTCGGACTGGCTAATCATACGGTATTAATCTCAAAAGAGGGCAGTGAATATATTATCTCCGATAGTGCCGCACCTATTAAAAATGAAGAAGGCGAAGTTACGGGGGTAATTATTGTATTTAGCGACAATACTGCCAACCGGAGGGCCGAAGATGCTATTGTGGAAAGCGAAGCCAAGCTGAAAGCTACTTTACAGGCTATACCCGATCTTATTTTTAAAAATAATGCCGATGGTTATTTTACCGACTTCTATTTAGGTAGTGATCAGGAACTTATGCTGGAGCCCGATAAAATTATAGGTGCACATATTTCGGATATTTTTAGCGAGAAATTTAGTCATAATATTATTAATACTTTCAAAAGATGCCTTAAATCGGGGGAATCTCAAAAAATTGAATATTATTTCGATACCCCCAAGGGCAGGTTTTATTACGAGGCCAAAGTGGTAAAGTACAGCCATGATGAAGTTTTGGCGCTTTGCAGGGATATTACAGAAAGAAAAAAAATCGAAGAGGAAATAAGCAATAACTATAAATTTCAAAAAATAATTGCCGATATCTCCTTATTGCTTAACTCATCTGCCCATGTTGAAGCTGCTATAACCGAAACCCTCGAAATTATCGGTCAGTATCTGAAAGCCAACAGGGTTTATATTTTTGAAAACTTCGGGGATAATGACCTGTGCAAAAATACGTACGAATGGTGCGACAATAATACCAAAAGTTTGATTAATGAATTACAGGAAGTTAATTATAAACTTTTTACAGGGTTCCGGGATAATTTAATTGATGACGGTATATTTATTTTAACAAAGAATGACAACTATTCTGATAACCTGTTTTTCAAATTCATTAGCAGTGATGCGGGTTCTTTAGTATGCCTGCCGCTTTATAACAGGGGTGAGTTTTCGGGTTTCCTGGGCCTCGACTGCACAAAAGAACGGGTTTTTACCATGCCCGAAACAGAATTGTTGCGTACATTAAGCGTATTGATTTCAAATTCTTTCGAAAGGATAACATCAAAAAAACTTCTTCAGGCTGAAAGAGAGCAACTGGAAACCACCTTGTATTCTATTGGTGATGCTGTTATTGTAACCGATGTGAAGGGACATATTGTGCATTTTAACAAAATTGCAGAAAGTATAACCTCTTTTTCAAAGGATGAAGCCTATCAAAAGGATGTGCAGGATCTGTTGAAGTTTTGCGATGCATCAACACGTAAACACCTGCCTTCGTTTGTTGAACAGGTGCTTGTTACCGGAGAAGTTTATACATACGAAAATGTGGTATATCTTAACATTAAAAACAATAATGAATTTATTATATCAGGCAATGCCTCTCCCGTTTTTGATAAAGAAAAAGGTATTATAGGCGTTATTATTGTGTTCAGGGATAAAACTGAAAAAACGAAGGCAGATAACGCCATCAGGCAAAGTGAAGAAAACTACCGCAAATTGTTCGATACAGCCAACGATGTTATTTTTATTCTTGAAGGAAACAATATTGTTAATTGCAATCAGAAAACTGAAAAAATTTTCGGTTTTTCTAAAAAGGAGATTATTGGAAAAACACCAAGTCATATCTCACCACCTTATCAATCCGATGGCGTTACCTCCGAAGAAAAAGCCGCGTATTATATAGATCTGGCCTATAAGGGCGAACCCATTCATTTTGAATGGGACCATTTGAATGCAATGGGTCAGATAATCAACTGCGAAATCAGCCTTAACAGGCTCGAAATTGGTAACAAAAGCATGCTTCAGGCCATAGTGAGGGATATTACACAACGAAAGGAATACGAAAAAGCCTTGTCTGAATCTGAAGAAAAATATAAGACCTTAGTGGAAAAAGCAAACGATGGAATTACTATTGTGCAAAATAATAAATTAGTTTTTGCCAACAGAAAGTTAACCGAAATTTCAGGCTTTAATTTGGATGAATTAATTGGAAAACCATTTATCGATTTTATTCATCCTGATTATCAAGATTTGATTTTAAAATACAATGCAGCCAGGCAAGCTAAGGAAACAAATATTCCCAGTATCTATGATATTAAAGCCATTCATAAATCAGGGCATATTATTTCCCTTGAGTTGAATTCCAATTATATCAATTATACCGGGCAACCAGCAGCTTTGGTTGTAGTACGCGATATTACACAGCGTAAACTGTCAGAAGAGAAATTAAATATTTTTAAAGCCACGATTGAAAATTCGACCGATGCTATTGGCATGGCTACAGCCGAAGGGGTGCATTACTATCAGAATGCTGCTTTCGACCGCTTGTTTGGTAATCTGGCCGGAGTAGATATTGCAACAGTGTATAAATACGAAAAAGATAAAATTGAAGTTTTTGATACCATTATGAATGGCAAACAATACATTTCTGAAATTGAAATGTATTCAAAAGACGGTGAATTGCTTAATGTGCTTCTGAGAGCCTATCCTGTTTTTGATGATGCTGGTAACATAACCAGCCTCGTGAGCATTCATACCGATATTACACAAACAAAACAAGCCGAAAAAGCACTTCTTCAAAGCGAAGAAAAATACAGACTTTTGTTCGAAAATATTTCTCAGGGTTTTGCTTTGCATGAGATAATTACTGACGACTTCGGTAAGCCTGTTGATTATCGCTACATTACTGTCAATCCCGCATTTGGAAACCTTACAGGTATGAATATAGAAAATATTTCCGGAAAAACAATTAAAGAGCTATTACCTAATATCGAAAATTTCTGGATAGAAAGCTTTGGTGAAGTGGCACTGACAGGGAACCCGATTCATTATGAAAATTATTCTGAAGAACTTGAGAAATACTACGATACATGGGTTTTTAGTCCGAAAAAGGGGCAATTTGCAGTTATCTTTTCGGATATTACTGAAAGGAAAGCATCCGAAAATGCCATTAATGCGCTGCTAACATTAAGCCAGATGGGAGACAAATCATTACAGGAAATTTCCGATTATGCTTTGAATGAATGCGTAAACCTTACCTATAGCCAAATAGCATTCCTTGCTTTTACAAGCGAAAATTTATCTCAAATTACTTTAAATTCTTTCTCAAAGGACGTTTTTGTTAACGATGCTTCTAAAAATCAATCTCTTACACTGGAGTTGAGCGATAATAGCCTGTTTACAAAGGCTATACGTACTAAAAAGGCTGTATTGGTAAACAATTATAACGAACACCTGCTTAAAAAAGACCTGCCTCTATGGCACTTAAAAATTGAAAGAGTTTTAATCGTACCTATTGAAGAAAATAACAAAACTGTAGCTCTGGCTACCGTGGCTAATAAGAAAGGGAACTATACCGAACGGGATGTTCATCAGATAACACTTATTATTGACCGGCTATGGAAAACAGTGCAAAGCAAAAGGTATAATGAATCCATCCAGAAGTTAAATGCCGAGCTCATTGAAAAGAATAAGGAGATGGAGCAGTTTGTATATGTTACATCGCACGACCTGAGGTCACCGCTCGTCAATATTCAGGGGTTTACAAAGGTACTGGCTGATAATTGCCGCTCAATCAAGGACAGCCTTAATGAAGAAATTACATTTACTGATTTTAAAAACAAAATATCATCCTTGTTCAAAGAAGATATTGACGAGTCACTCAAATTCATCGAACTGAGCACAAGAAAAATGGACGCTTTGCTTAACGGCCTTCTTAAACTTTCCCGAATGGGCAGAATCATTCCTAATGTAAAAAGTGTTGACATGAACTTGCTGGTTAAGGATGTTGTCAACTCTTTTGAATTTCAGATAATAAAAAAAAATATTCAGGTGGAGGTTGTCGACCTGCACGATTGTTTGGCCGATGAAGCGCTTATAAGTCAGGTCTTTTCGAATTTAATTGACAATGCTATAAAGTACAATGATAAAAAAAATCCGGTTATAAAAATCAGCAGCCAGAAAAACAAGAATAAAATAACCTATTGTATTGAAGACAACGGCCCCGGAATTCCCGAAAAATATTACAATAAAGTATTTGAGATTTTTCAGAGGCTGAATGCTTCGGTTTCGGGAGAAGGACTGGGACTGTCGATAGTAAACAAAATTATCGAAAAACACAACGGCCGTATCTGGATTGAATCTGTTGTTAATAAAGGCGCTAAGTTTTTTATAGAGATTTAATTGTAAATGATGGTTTATTTTATTACATTTGTAACAGTTTTTTTAAATTAAAAAAAAATGAAAGCCAAAACCGACCAGCCTCTTATTTTCATAGTTGATGATGATGAGGCATTTACAAGGCTTGTTGCCAGGGAACTTAACAAAGCTGAATATAAAAAAATTGAAGTGTATGCCAATGGCACCCTAATGATGGATAATCTTGTCAAAAAGCCTGACATTGTGTTCTTGGATTATACACTTGAACCCGAAATGAATGGATTGGATGTGTTGAAAAAGATTAAGGAAACTGACAAAGGCATTTATGTCATTATGTTTACGGCGGCCGAAAAAATAGAACTTGCCATTGACTCTTTACGACTGGGCGCTTACGATTATATCATTAAAAATGAAAATGCCTTCGTTAAAATTGTAAACAGGATAAAAAAAATTATTAAAGAAAAACATTTGTTTGAACAATCAAGATAATTAAATAATTTCAATTATTTTAGCGTTCTAATAAATTATAGCTTCGTTTAAAACAAATAAATCATTTGACTGCAGCGTATGGATAAGAAAATTGTTATTATTTCGGTTGAAGATGATCCCGGACATGCCGTTCTTATAGAGAAAAATTTAAAAAATTCGGAAATCATTAAGGATATTATCAAGTTTAATAACGGTGAGGATGCCTTGAATTTTTTACTTAAAAAAACATCGCCTCACCGGCAAAAAAATGTGCAGTATGTGCTTCTGCTCGACATTAAAATGCCGCGCGTGGATGGTATTGAAGTATTGCGCAAAGTAAAAGAAGATGATGAGCTTAAAAAAATGCCCGTCATTATGCTCACCACGACTGATGACCCTAAAGAAATCGAATTGTGCTATAAATTAGGTTGCAACAATTATATTACGAAACCGGTCGATTATAACAAGTTCAGCGATATTATCAGCAACCTTGATAATTTCCTGAAAATTGTAAAATTACCCTCAATTAATGGAGAAGGTATTGAATGTCATTTCTTTAATAACTAATGACCTGATGCATTGATGAATAAGAAAATCAGCGAACCGAAAAGAATACTTGTTATTGAAGATGATATAGGTCTCAACAGACTTATTCAGAAAAAACTTAGCACTGAAGGCTACATGGTTACAGGTGTTCATTCGGGCGATGAAGCTTTATCTTGGTTGAAAAATAACGATTTCGACCTTATCCTGGTGGACTATATTCTTGAAAATACTGATGCACGGAAAATTTTAAAAAGGCTTCAGAAGAACAGAATTTCACCTATTCCATTTGTAATAATTACAGGCAATGGCGATGAACGGGTGGCTGTAGAAATGATGAAACTGGGTGCTCTGGACTATTTAATTAAAGATGCTGCTTTTATCGAACTGCTTCCTTCTATCGTTAAACAGGTACTGGAATATATACAGACCGAAAATAATCTTAAACTGTATCAAAAGGAGCTTGAGCAAAGTGAGATGCGATACCGCTTACTTGCTGAAAGCACCAACGATATGATCGACAAGAAAAATGTCGATGCCCGGTTTATTTATGTTTCCCCTGTTTGCAAGCAGATTCTCGGGTATAATGAAAATGAATTGCTCCACAAATATATTTACGATTTTATCCATCCCGATGAAAGGGATATCTATGAAAAGTATCATCAGGAACTGTTGCTGGATAGCGAAAAATCAATTGTTAAATATCGTTTCAGAAAAAGAAACGGACAGTATATATGGTTCGAAACAAATACAAAAGTACTGCGCAATCCCGAAAGCAATAATGTTGTGGAATTGGTATCGGTATCGAGAGATATTACCGAACAAATTAATACCGACAGGTTGATTAAAGAAAAAGAAGCGGCAGAGCTTGCCAATAAAGCAAAATCAGAGTTCCTGGCTAATATGAGCCACGAAATACGTAATCCCATGAACGCCATCATCGGCATGACCAACACGCTGTTTAAAACTAACCTGACAGCCGACCAGCAGAAATTTATAAATGCCATTAAGATTTCATCTACTAACCTGATGAACCTTATAAATGATATTCTCGACTTCTCTAAAATTGAAGCCAAACATATTGAAGTTAACAATATTGATTTCAATATCAGGGCATTGATTGAAGAGATTGTGTTTTTATATGAACACCAGGCTTCCGAAAAGCAACTGAAATTGTTATACGATATTAAACCCAATACGCATTGCGATTTGAATGGCGATGGCTTAAAATTAAAACAAATTCTTATCAACCTTGTTAATAATGCCATTAAGTTTACCGACAAAGGCTATGTTAAGATTGTGGTTGAGCAACTGAACGAATCTGTATCAGCTGTTGAATTGAAAATAAAGGTTGAAGATACCGGTATTGGTATAAGGAAAGAAGATTTCGGGAAGCTTTTCAAGCTGTTTACACAGCTCGACAGCTCGCCTTCAAAAAGGTATGCAGGCACCGGACTGGGCCTGACAATTGTGAAAAGACTTACCGAAATACTCAGTGGTAATATTAATTTTGAAAGCGATTATGGCGTAGGTTCTTGTTTTATAATTACGGTGCCTTTTAATAAAAGCAATAAAACGGTACTTACTTATGAAGACTTGTGGCAGGAAACAAAACCTCATGCCAATCTCGATAATTTGCAGGTTTTACTTGCTGAAGATGACGGTATTAATCAGCTCTATCTGAAAAACTTTTTACAATCGTACAACTGCAAAGTGGATACAGCTTTTAATGGAGAACAGGTGCTCGAAAAATTCAACAGCTATAAATATGATATTATTCTTATGGATGGGCAAATGCCTAAACTAGATGGCTTTGAAACCACACAGATGATTCGCCAAATTGAAAAGGATAAAAATTATTCTCCGACCCCCATTGTTGCTATTACCGGCTATGCTACTGCAGGGGACAGGGAAAGGTTTATCAATGCAGGTATGGACGATTATGTTACCAAGCCTATAAACGAAAATAAACTTATTGATATTATAAAAAAGTACTGTAAGGAAAACAGAAAAAACTAATACCGTTATTTTATCCGTACTTCGGTTATTGAGTTGTCTCCAATTTCGCTGTTGATTGTATTTTTAATCTTTTCTTTGGCATAGCTGAGTTCTGTGCGTAAGCTTGCCGAATTAACCTCTATGAACAGTACACCATTTCTTAAATACAGTGCTTGTGTATGATTCGATATCATCTTGCCCATAAGTTTTTCCCATAATTCCTTGATTCTGTTTTCTCTCACTTTATCTTTAATAAAGGGATAGGTGTTTAAAAAATCATTTATGGCGTCTTTTAATAGATAGGTGTTATGGTTGTTCATTTGGCAGCATAAATATTGTTGTCGGTAACTTCGAAGTAGGCCGCTTGTATCCCTGCATTGTTCAGAACCCTTTTGACGCGTTCCATGTCTGTGTCGGTTATGAAAACCTGTCCAAAACGATGCCCTTCAACTATTTTCATTAAAAACTCTACCCTGTTGTTGTCCAGTTTGTCGAAAATGTCATCGAGAAGCAGAATGGGCGTGGTGTTTTTTATTTCTTTTGTAACAGAAAACTGGGACAGCTTGAGAGCAATAAGAAAAGTTTTTTGCTGCCCCTGGGAACCGTATTTTTTAAGGGGGAAACCATTGATGGTAAAATGCAGGTCGTCTTTATGTATGCCAACCGTGGTATATAATGCTTTTCTGTCGTTGGGCAAAGCGTCTGCAAGTACTTTTTCGAAGTGCCCCTGCTGCAGGTGAGAGTCGTAGGTTATGCTAATAATTTCATTACCGCCCGATAAATTGGTGTAATAATCCTGGAATATGGGAAGGAAATTTTTTATAAAAGCGGTTCTTTTGTCGAATATTTTATAACCTAATTCAATAATTTTCTTATCCCATATTTCAAGCGCACTTTTATCGAAATATAAGTGTTCGTAAAAATTCTTTAACAGCGTGTTGCGCTGCAGTAAAGCTTTGTTATAGTTAATGAGGTGGTCGAGGTATAATTTGTCGTATTGTGCCAAAACACTGTCGATAAATTTACGTCTGATATCGCTTCCCTCATTTATATAGTCGGCATCGGACGGAGAAATAATTACCAGTGGCATTATACCAATGTGGTCGGATAATCGCTGGTATTCTTTATCATCCATTTTAAATATTTTCTTTTCATTCCGTCTTACAGCGCATGCTATTTCGTGGGGATTACCGTCAATAACAAAGGTGGCATTAATCATGAAAAAGGGCTCATTGTGATTAATGTTCTGGTAATCGATGCTGTTGAAGTAACTTTTACAAAACGAAAGATAATAAACAGCGTCAAGTAAATTTGTCTTCCCTGCCCCGTTGTTACCAATAAAACAGTTAATAGTGGCAGAGGGTTTTATTTCTCCGTTTTTAAAGTTTTTGAAATTAAGAACCGATAGCTTGCTTATGTACATTTAGGGTAGGTTATATGGTCTGTTTATGGTGCTTCTTCAAGAATAAAGTTGTTATATCTGAGAAAGTTTATTGTTATGTTGTCGTATGACCCCTGAAACGGATTAACCCTGAATTGTAAAGGAGAAAAAAGAAATCCTGCAGGGATATTGTTAATACATTCAGTAAAATTGGGCCCATAGTCGTAAAGTGAATTAATGAAAAACAGGCCTATGTCGTATCCCAGAAAGGCATAATTGTCTGGCTCAATCTCGTATTTTAAACGAAATTTTTCAATAAAATCGATGGTGTTTGCATTGCGGTAATTAATGTAATTGGTCGTAAAATAATGGTATTTGAGTTTGTCGAGATAGGCCAGTTCTATGTTGTTGAATTTTTGCCAACTGGGTAATCCGAAAAGCATTAATTTTTCCTCTTCTTGTATTTCCGATAACTTGCGAATAAAATTAGAAACAAATGCCTCGTTGTTTGAAAGGCATAACACAATATTTGTCTTTCCTCCTTTGAGGTTGTTTATTATGCCTGTCAGGCCGTCGCGATTATAAAGCACTTCGGTGTATTTGAAAAAATTGGTATCGTTGCCCACTATGGAGTTCCAGTATTTTTTTATAATGCCCAGAATATTTTGCTCGTTTGCCGAATTGTTATTAACAATGAGAATGTTTTTGTCATTGTGTTTTTTGTACAGGTAATACACCAGTTGCTCAATTTGAATTTCTGCATTTGGTGATGTGTTGAAAAGTCCCTGGTAGGCCGGAAATGAAGAGTTGTCCGAAATGACGGGATTTACAATTTTAATTTTATTGTCTTTTGCAAAATTAGCCACTACATTAAAGGGTTCCTTAAAGAACGGGCCGATTATCAAATCCATTTTTTTTAAATCGGGTTTTCCTATAAGGTTTCGGGCTTTCTGAATGTCCTCTGTTATGTCAAATACATGTAGGTTAAGCGATACCCCTTTAAGTTTTAGGCTGTCGAGAGCCAGCATTAATCCCTGGTAAAACCCTATGTAAGTAAAAGGACGTACAGCTTTCCTTGATACCTGATAAGCATGGCTCGAAAAATCGGTGTTGATGTCGGCTACTTCTTCAAGATAAAGAGGGATAAGCAACCCAACTTGAAGAACCTTTTTACTTGGGTTAGGCGGGCAATTTACATTACGGATAACTTGAATCACAGTATCTCTATGGGTAACTTTGGGCGCCGTATCAGCTTTTATCTCAAAAGCAAAATTTACAGTGGTAGGTATTTTGAGGTTCATTTTGGGCTTAATGCCTTTCTCTGCTTCGGGGTTTAAGGCAATGATGTCCTTAACAGGAACAACATATAGATTTGATATACTGAAAAGTGTTTCTTTGTTTTTAACAATATGAATGAAAAAGTTATTGGAAGTATCGGCCTGAGTGGTAATATTTTCAGGTTCAATAAGAGTTTTCCTTTTTGAATCAATGGCATTAGTTGAGACGACAAGTTTCTGGCCTGCTTTTAAACCGTTTTTTAGCTCAGGATTCAATTTCTCGAGTTCCTGAATGGAGATATTGTACTTTTTTGAAATGCCAAATAATGTTTCTCCCTTTTTAACCTCGTGCCATATTTTATCGTTTCTGTTAATTTTCGATGTGTCGGCTACTTCATTAACCGCATACTCTACTGGAATTCTTAATATTTGACCTGTGCTGATGAGGTTGTTTACAATATTGTTTTCTTGAACTATAACCTGGATTGGTCTGTCGTAGGCAACCGCAATAGAATACAAGGTCTGGCCTTTTTCAACTTTGTGGAGATAAAATTCTTTATTATTGATGGTTTCAATTTTATCCGACACGAAAACACGTATAACAGTATTTTCTTGTGCCAGCATAAGCCAGGGTTGAAATAATGAAATCGTAAATATTATAAACTGTATTAATTTGCTCTTCAACATTTTATTGTATTCAAATTAGAAACGCTATTCCCACTCTATTGTTGCAGGGGGCTTTGAGCTGATGTCGTAAACTACCCTGTTCACGCCTTTTACGCTGTTGATTATCCTGTTTGAAATTTCAGCCAGAAATTCATACGGCAAATGTGCCCAGTCGGCGGTCATACCATCAGTAGAAGTTACAGCTCTCAGGCAAATGGTGTTTTCATAAGTTCTTTCATCGCCCATAACGCCTACCGACTTAACCGGCAGTAAAATAGTAGCTGCCTGCCATACCTTGTCGTAAAGTTTAAATTCAATTAGACCATCGATAAAGTGTGCGTCTGCTTCCTGCAAAATACCAACCTTTTCGGGTGTAATTTCTCCCAAAATGCGAATGCCAAGCCCGGGGCCGGGGAACGGATGCCGCTTCAGATGGGCTTCCGAAATCTGTAAGGCCATGCCTACTTTTCGTACTTCGTCCTTAAAGAGAAATTTAAGAGGTTCAACAACTTTCAGGTGCATTTTTTCTGGCAGGCCGCCCACATTGTGGTGCGACTTTATTGTTGCCGAGGGGCCTTTTACAGAAATTGATTCGATAACATCGGGATAAATAGTTCCCTGTGCCAGCCAGCGGGCATCGGTAATCTTAAGTGCTTCGCGCTCGAAAACTTCGATAAATGTTTTTCCAATAGCTTTGCGTTTTCCCTCCGGATCGCTTATTCCTTTTAGGCTTCTGTAGAAATCATTTTTAGCATCAATGCCAATAATGTTAAGTCCGTAACCTGAGAAACTTTCGAGAACATTATTAAATTCGTTTTTTCGGAGCAGTCCGTTATCAATAAAAATACAATGCAGATTTTTGCCTATGGCTTTATGCAGGAGCATGGCTGCCACCGATGAATCGATACCACCCGATAACCCCAGTATAACCTTGTCGTCTTTTAATGTCTGCTGCAATTCTTTTATTGTGCTTTCAACAAACGAATCGGGTGTCCAGCTTTGGGTAAATCCGCATATATCAACCACAAAGTTTTTTAATAACAGGGCGCCCTGGGTTGTGTGATAAACTTCGGGATGAAATTGTATGCCGTAAGTAGGCTCATTGTTTATTTTAAAACCGGCTATTTCAACATGGTTTGTACTGGCTGTAACAAAAGAATCGGTTGGTTTTGCACTTATTGTATCTCCATGCGACATCCATACCTGAGAACCTGTGTCGATGCCCCTGAAAAGACTTTCGTTGCATACATATGATAGATTAGCCCTG
This sequence comes from Bacteroidota bacterium, assembly GCA_022708385.1. GTDB lineage: Bacteria > Bacteroidota > Bacteroidia > Bacteroidales > PXBB01 > JAKIYU01. The sequence continues at coordinate 16,234 of JAKIYU010000006.1, forward strand.
CCATACTCTCTAATTTGTGAGCGTAATACACTGCCCCCAAATTGCTGTGCAATTAGCTGGGCGCCATAACATACCGCTAGTATAGGTGTCTTACCCTTGAATGCAGTAAAATCAAAGGTGGGGGCTTCGGCATCATAAACCGAAAACGGGCTTCCGGAAAGGATAACACCTTTTACATGTTCGGTATGTTCAGGTATTTTTTTATTGTACGGATATATCTCACAAAACACGTTTAACTCCCGTACACGTCTGGCTATCAGTTGAGTATATTGAGAGCCGAAATCAAAAATAAGAAGTGTTTCTTGCATGGGACAAATTTAAAAAAAATCGGTTAAACTTACTATAATATTTTAACACGATTATCACACAAGGTATCTTATACCGATTGGAAAAATAATATAGTCCTTCCGTCCCGATGATGTTTATCGGGAGCTATCGGGTTTAAATTCCGAATTCCGAACTTGCCTGCGGCAAGCAGGCTCCAAACTCCAAACTCCTAACTGTTTTATGGCTGAGGCTATGGAAAGTGTGAGCCTGCCTGCCGTCAGGCAAGAGTGAGCCTTGAGTAAGTGTAAAGCCCGCACCCGAATGGCTAACCCGATAGCAATTGGGTTCAAACTTCACACTTCACACTTCAAACTTCAAACTTATAACTTCACACTTTTTCTTTCTAAACCACCTCTGTCCAGCCGAAAACGTCTTCTACTTCGCCGTATTGAATACCCTGAAGCATCTTATATAGTTTGGTGGATACGGGGCCGGCTTGACCATCTTTGCAAAATTCGAAAACATGGCCGGTTTCGCGGTCAACAATTTTCTTGATAGGGGAAATAACTGCTGCGGTACCGCAGGCACCCACTTCTTCGAATGTGGCTAATTCTTGGAGCGTTATTTGGCGGCGTTCGACTTTCATACCCAGGTGTTCGGCAAGACTCATCAGGCTCATATTAGTGATAGAAGGCAGAATGGAATTGGATTTTGGGGTTATGTAGGTGTTGTTTTTAATACCAAAAAAGTTGGCCGGACCGCATTCGTCTATATACATTTTTTCTTTAGCGTCCAAAAATATGGCCGAAGAATAACCTTCTTTATGTGCTCTTTCAAGTGCTCTTAAACTGCCTGCATAATTGCCGCCCACTTTAATATTACCGGTGCCTAGGGGAGCTGCCCTGTCGAAATCTTTTGCCACTTGCATATTAACAAGATTAAAACCTTCTTTAAAATAAGGGCCTACAGGCCCTACAAATATCATAAAGAGATATTCATTGGCAGGCTTTACACCTACCTGCGCTCCGGTACCAATTAGCAAAGGTCTTATATAAAGTGAAGCGCCTGTGCCGTAAGGCGGAACAAACCGCTCGTTGAGTTTTATGGCTTTTAACACCGCTTCCTTGAAAAGCGATGTGGGAACTTCTGCCATCATAATACCTCTGGCTGAATTTTGCATGCGCTTGGCATTTTCTTCCCAGCGAAACAAACGTATTTTACCGTCAATACCCCTGAAGGCTTTCATCCCTTCGAACGATTCCTGCCCGTAATGCAGACAAGTGGCCGCTATATGAATATTGATGATTTCTGACGACGAAATTTCAAGCTCACCCCATGAACCATTACGAAAATAGCTCCGTACATTGTAGTCGGTTTTAAAATAACCAAAAGGTAATTCCGACCATTTAATATTTTCCATATCTATTTATTTTAAAAGGTTTTTAAATCGTTGTTTGTTGAGGCAAGTATATAAAATTTTAATTACATGGTAAAATAAAAAACGTTTTTTTTTAACAAAATGACTAAATTTGTTTAAAAAAAGAGTAGTGATAAGACAATATTTGACTGTCTTTTTATTGTGGGTATTGTCATGTAATCTGATGGCGCAATATCATGATTATGGATTTGAAAAAAAATTCAATGTCCCCGTATTGGATTTAACCGCTCAGCCTTTGGCAATGCCCTGGGTAGGAGGTGAAAACTCTTGCCAGTTGTCAGCCATTGACCTGAATTTTGATAACATTAAAGACCTCGTTGTTTTTGATAGGACGGGTAATCGCTTAAAAACATTTATTAACAATGGCGCCCCTAATACCATTGATTATGTGTACGCTCCCGAATATGAGCAATATTTTCCACCCATTCACGATTGGTTATTTCTGGTCGATTACAACAACGACGGCATAGAAGATATCTTTACTTATTCCATTGCGGGGATGAGCGTATGGCGCAATGATTCTGACCCCGTAAACGGTATTCACTTCACGAAAGTTAAAGAGGTGCTTAATTCGTTGCAGTATGAAAGTTATCAAAATCTTTATGTTACCGAAGTGGAACTCCCCGGTATCGCCGATGTTAATGATGACGGCTGTCCCGATATACTGGTTTTTCATATTCTCGGTTCTTACCTGAACCTGCATACCAATATGTCGAAAATTAAGTATGGCCATTGCGACAGCCTCGACTTTGAACGCACCGAACATTGCTGGGGCGATTTTTACGAAAGCGAAAATTCTGCCGACATCACTTTAAATATTAACTGCTCCTTTTCAAAAACCTCTGAACCTATGGGCAAAGAGATACTTCATGTAGGCTCCACAATTCTTCCTCTCCATCTCGACAGCAACGGGCTGATGGATTTGCTCATCGGTGATACTGATTTTCCAAAATTAATTGCAGCTTTTAACGGCGGTAGTTTGCAACATGCACACCTGGTGCAGTCAGATACCAATTTTCCATCCGGTACAACACCTGTCAGGCTCTTTTCAATGCCACTTCCTTCGTATCTCGATGTAAATAATGACAATTTAAAAGACCTTGTCGTTTCGCCTTTCGATGCCAACCCGTATATTACCGAAAGCAGGCAAAGCCTTTGGCTATACACTAATAATGGCACTTCTGCTGTGCCTGTGTTTGAATTTGTAAAGAAAAATTTTTTGCAGGATGCGATGATTGATGTGGGTACAGGTGCATATCCCGTTCTGTTCGACCTTAACGGAAACGGAAAACTTGATTTGTTTGTGGCCAATTTTGGTTTTAGGGACACTTCTTATTACAATAACGGATTTCTTTATTCCGACTTTATATCAAAGATTTCATATTATATGAATACGGGTACGGTCTCACAGCCCGCTTTTACGCTTATTACCGAAAATTTTGCCGGTTTGGATTCTCTTCACCTTCGGGCTGCCTACCCTGCATTTGGTGATATCGACAATGATGGTGATATTGACTTAATTATTGGAGAAGAAAACGGCGCTTTACTTTTTTTAGAAAATATTGCCGGTCAGGGTAATCCTTTGTCTTTTGCTCCACCGCAACATAATTATCAAGCTATAGATATCGGGAAATTTAGTACACCACAAATTATCGACCTCGACGGAGACGGTTTACTCGATCTTGTTATTGGCGACCGCAGAGGGCGTTTAAATTTTTTCAGAAATACAGGAACACTTAACAATCCTTCTTTTAATCTAATAACCGATACCCTGGGAGGGGTGCTTGTGCGTGATTTTAACACATCGAACTATGGCTATGCCACACCTTGTTTCTTTAAAGATTCTTTAGGGATGTTTAAACTTTTTGCAGGCTCTGAGTCAGGAAAAATTTTTTATTACGATAGTATCAGTAACAACCTTAACGGCACTTTTACCCTTAAAGAACAACCACTTCTTATGATTAATGAGGGCATAAGAACCGGTGTGGCTGTCGGAAACATTAACAACGACCAGTATGTTGATATGATTATCGGAAATTTTTCGGGAGGGCTGAATCTTTATATGGGGAAAGAACCGGAATTAATAGGCATAAGGGAAAATGAAAAATATGCCTGCCTGTTTAAAATTTACCCGAATCCTGCCAGTGAAACCGTAAATATTATATCCTACGAACCTATCAGGGAGGCAGATTATACTATTGAAATTTATAATATTTCCGGCAGAAAGGTGTTTTCAAATGGGTTTCAACCAACACTCAATATAAGTTCATTAATAAAAGGACTTTACATCTTACGCATGACGCATAAAACCACCGGCAAATCTTATAATCTGAAGTTAATGATTTACTGATTATGAGTTTAGGGCTTGCTGAATAACTCAGAATTTTTAGCAAAATGTTGGCGCTGTAGGCGCCAGATATTGGTTGCCCTGTACAAGCGAAAAGCCTTATGGCTTTGAGCGCCGTACAGGGTAAATAAGTAAAAAAAAAATAGATTTTGGCGGAAAATTTGACCATTTTCAAATTTTATGACAAAATCGCATAAAACAATATTTAAAGTGCACAATATAAGTAAGGTACAATTAAATTATTATGCACGAAGACAATAATATTTTGTCCGATAATAAAGATTTGATGATATATTCGGTGTTATTCAGCAAGCCTTATTTAATATTTTAATTTGATATTAGTAATAGATCGGATGAAATTTTAAGCCATCCGTTTTATTAAACTCCAGAGCAGGGAAGGGGAATTTTACGAAAGACACGGCATGGGCAAATGCCTTGTAATACTTCGATTTTATAGGGACTTTGGTAAGGTCGATGTCGGCCGAGAGGAAGAACTGTCGCTTACGCACAATATCGGCAGGGACGGTCTTGCCATTAATTTCTGCCGGATTGCTTGTGGCGCCTATCATGCCATCGCCGCTTTGACCAATCGAAAGGCATAACCAGTCGGGGAAGCGGTCGTATTTTCTGAATAGTGGCTTCAGGTTAAACGAAAACCAACAAGTGGTGCCATTGTAATCTTTAAATATCCGCTCTATTGCTGAGTATTTGTCAGGGTCGTAACGGTACGAAGCATAGGGGCTCAGGTGATACGAGTGTTTTAACCGTAGGTATTGCTCTCCCCAAAGTGCCTGCTGCGACGTAAATATTACCGAACCTGCAGTGTTTGCTGCTATATCGCCCCACGAAGCGCCCCAACCTGCCGAAAAACCATCGAGCACTTCAAGTATCGACTGATATACCGACCCTGATAAACCTCCGTACCAGAGGGCTTTTTTCTCTTCAATACCATACCACAAGAGGGAATGATATCCCAGATTGCCGATATAATATGACGCCGATGCATGCGACAACTTATCCATTTGAAACCATTCAGCGTTATCATTGAACAAATGAAAGGAGCTTTGGGGGTAATCTTTATACCATAGATTGTATAAGATAGCTACTGAACCGGCATACATAGCCCCGCCGGCGATAAGCATGGTGTTGAATTTTCGCTTGCTGATACGTATGCTGTCGTTTTTCAGGCTGTCGGCTTGCAAAGGTACGTCCTGTGCAGGTAAAACACTTTCCTGCCCGCACAGTTTCATCCCAATGAGCAGGAGCAAGCTCATAAGCAGACTGGCTCTCATGCCTGCATGATAGTGTCGTAGCATGCTTTCAGGATGGCCAGTGCATCCTCTTTGGTGTATGACTCAGCATAGGTTCTCAGTACGGGTTCTGTGCCCGAAGGACGGATACACAGCCACTCATCGTCATTGAAATAGTACTTGAACCCGTCGAGGGTATCGATACTTTTAACCGTATAGGGACCGAATTTTTGATAATCGTTGTTTTTACATTTGGCTACAATACGCTGTTTAAGCTCCTCATCAAGTTTCAGGTCGCTTCTTTCAAAGGCAAATGAGCCTGTTATTTCATATATCTCGTTAATAATATCTCTGAGCGATTTGCCGGTTTTAACCATAAATTCCCATATCACAAGGCCGTTCCATATACCGTCGCGTTCAGGTATATGCCCTTGTACCGCTATACCCCCCGATTCCTCGCCACCAACCAGAATGTTTTCTGTCTGCATCAGCTTCGACACATGTTTAAAGCCAATAGGAACTATTTCAAGCTCAAGGCCGTAATGCTTGCAGAGTTTTTTTATTTTTTGGGTGGATGTCACAGCAGTGGCAACTTTTCCATCAGCACCTTTATACTTTTTCATGTAGTGGATAAGCAAAAGCAGGATATGGTGTGAATCGACATAGTTGCCCTCGTTATCGAAAAGGGCTATACGGTCGGCATCACCATCAACAGCCAGACCGCAGTCGATATTTTCTGAAAGTCTAATAACTTCCGAAAACTCTTGAAGGTTTTTAAGCAGGGGTTCAGGCGGAATGTTATTGAAAGTGGGGTTTATTTCGCAATGCAGGAAAGTGATGTCGGGCAGGAGGCGCCTCATTACATTCTGGCCTGACCCATACATGGCATCAAAGGCAAATTGCAGACCCGAGTTTCTGATAGCTTCCATGTCGAAACTGGCTTCCACCTGTTTACAGTATATGGTTTCGAGGTCGGCAAATTCGACAAACCCGTTATCAATATAATGTTTCAGACTGTAAGCGTCGAAATCAAAACCGGAATTATCGGGAATATAAGATTCAATTACCCTGAGGTCATCGTCAAATAGGGGGCCACCCCAAGGACCTTTTAATTTATAACCGCTATAAAGCGGCGGGTTATGACTGGCTGTAATGACAACACCAAGGTCGGCTTTCAATTCTCTTATCCCTAAAGACACCATGGGTGTGGTAGCAATGGTGTTGTTATACAGTACTTTAATTTGTTCTTCGGCCATCACTTTGGCTACAGCTTCTGCAAAAAGCTCTCCGCCAAAACGGCAATCGTAGCCAATTACCACCGAGGGTTTTGCTTTTCTTTTTAATAACCAATGGGCAGTGGCTTTGGCAACCCGTGCTACATTTTCGATAGTATATTCCTTGCCAATAATGGCGCGCCAACCATCTGTTCCGAATTTAATATCTGTCATCGTCATGTTGTTATTTTGTAAATTTCTTTATTTCTTCAAAATATTTGGCTTTATCGGTAGTGAAATTAGTCTTGTAAGTGCCGCCTTTCACCGTGTATATATTGGTGTTTTTTTTAAGTTTTGCCAGCGATTTGACATCTTTCAATGTATAGGTGTCGTCAGCTTCTCCCGATATGAAAAGGATGGAAGTGAGGTTATTGCCCTTTTCGGTAAGGGCATATTGTGGCTCTATAGCCACTTTGTTGTATCCCAAGGGCAAAAGGAGTTCTTTTCCGCTTGCTTTCTGAATATTGGCTTTAACGCCTTCGAGCGTGGCATACGGCGAATCGGAGATGACTGCACTGACTTCCTGCCTGTTGGCTGCCACTGCAAGGCTGAGTCCTGCACCCATGCCCACACCCCACATGTGAACAGTACGTGTGCGGGAATAATACTTTTTTACATAGTCCATGACACCGTTAAGGTCTTTTTCGAATTGGGCATAGGTGTAAAAATTGGTGTTAATTTTAAAATCGCTGCTCTCGCCATAACCTCTGTAATCATAGGTTATTACATAATAACCAAGGGTAACGAAATTGGTGGCTAATTCAATCAGGTCGGCCATATTGCCTTCGCCGCTGTGGCTCATCACAATAATTTTTGATGAGGCTTCCCTGGGTTTGTATATCCAGCCTCTCAACTTCATGCCATCTTCGGTGTCGATGGTAACTTTTTCATAATCAATGCCGTATTCATCGGGTGTTATTTTGTATTCTTTTTCGGGTTTAAGCGCCCATAACGGAAATGCTGTTAACAGGCCCATGACTAAGCTGATACATAATTTATACTTCATAAGGGTAATTTCTTTATTAAGTGAAACAACAATTAATTAAAAAACAAATGTATGAAAAAATGAGGTTTGAAAATGTGAAAAAATCTTAAGAAAATTAGCGGATATTCAGTTTGTTGAGTGCTTTCTGATACCTGCGGGCATTGGCCTGATGGTCATTATAGTTATTAGCAAAAACATGGTAACCCGAAAGGTCTTCTTTTGCGCAAAAATAAAGGTAATTGTGTTTCTCGTAATCAAGCACTTTATCAATAACATGGCCTTCAGGCAGCGTAATAGGCCCAGGGGGCAAGCCGGTATTTTTATAGGTGTTGTAAGGAGAGTCTATATCAAGGTGTTTCAATAAAAGCCTTTTAATTGTGAAATCACCCCATGCATAAATGACTGTTGGGTCTGCTTGAAGTGGCATGCCTCTGTTAAGCCTGTTGATATATACACCGGCAATGCGCGACATCTCGTCGGCTTTATTTGTTTCGGATTTTACAATCGAAGCCAGTATCGAAACATCAGCTGTGCTCAAGCTCATGGCCGATGCTTTGTCCACGCGCTCTGCATTCCAGAATTTAATATACTCTTTGTGCATGCGTTCCATAAATTGCTCCGCTGATGTATTCCAGTAAAATTCGTAAGTATTAGGTAAAAACATGACCAATATATTATCAGGTACAAGACTGAATTTTTCGAGGTAA
>JAKIYU010000178.1 GCA_022708385.1 Bacteroidota bacterium
TTAAAAATATTATGGGTGACATACGTAAGCGTATACCCCTGGGATTTGAGCATCACAAAAAAGCCCAGGACGACAAACTCATGCCACAAGGCTACAATACCGACAGTATGGAGGTTGTAAGAAAAGAGTACACTTCAGCTCTGAAACAACTGGGTACTTTAGGGGGAGGCAATCATTTTATTGAGGTACAATATGACGAAAACAAGCATGTTTGGCTTATGCTTCATTCAGGAAGCCGTAACCTGGGGTTGAAGGTAGCCGAACATTACAATCGCCTTGCAAAACAACTTAACAGCCGTTTGGATAAACCGGTACCACCACAATACGATCTGGCTTGCCTGCCACTCAATACAGAAGAAGGACAGGCCTATTACAACGAAATGAAATACTGTGTTGCTTTTGCCCTGGCCAATCGGCAATTAATGCTGAAAAACATTACTGATGTACTGACTTCATATTTTCCGGCAATAGTTTATGGTGAACCCATTAATATATCCCACAATTATGCATCGGAAGAAAAACATTTTGGAAAAATGGTGGTGGTGCACCGCAAAGGTGCCACCTCGGCCAATAAAGGCGAAGCGGGTATAATTCCTGGCAGTCAGGGCTCCCCGTCTTATATTGTAGAAGGGCTGGGCAACCCCGAAAGTTTTAAAAGCTGCTCACATGGGGCAGGCAGGCGCATGAGTCGCAATCAGGCGATAAAAAACCTGAACCTAGAGGAAGAAGTGGCAATGCTCGACAAAAAAGGAATCATTCATGCCCTGCGTCATAAAAAAGACCTCGACGAAGCCGCTTCTGCCTATAAAGACATAAACAAAGTTATGCTGTTACAGCAAGACCTGGTGGTTATACGTCATAAACTCCTGCCACTTGCAGTAATAAAAGGATAACGATTAGTTAATACTAAACCGCAGCCCTGCATAAAACATGCGCGGCATAATAGGCCCCCAGATAGAAGTGGCATCGAAATAATCGCCGTAAGGGTCGGCTGCGCTGATAATAGGGTGGTGCTGCATGTACGATGTCAGGTTTTCACCACCGAAATAGACATCAAACTTTTTCGATTTGTAGGTTATTTGAGCGTTCAACACGGTATAAGCGGGTGAATAGCCTGGTCGGCGGTGTATTTCGGGCAGGTTATCTGTGTTGGGCAGACGGCTTTTGCCATTAAACTGAGCTGTAAAGTCAAGTTGTAAATGGTTTTTCAATGTCAGATACGACAAGTTGATTAAGCCTTTATAGGTATTAACAAGCGGTTTTCTTACAAGTGAGCCATCTATGGTGGTCCACACGTCATTAATCCTGTAGGCTGCCATCATATCAAGATTCTTTATTAATTCGGCGTTGAAAACCAGTTGCATGCTATTCGAAAAAGATTTGCCTGTGAGATTGTAAACATGAATTTCTTTAATATTCCGGTCAAAATCAATAATGGTCTGGTTCACAAAGTCGGTGCGGTAATATTCGGCGCTTAAACTGGCTTCTCTTTTAAGAAGTTCAAAGTCGTAAGTAATACTGCCCCCTGCATTCCATGCTTCTTCTGCTCTGAGGCCTTCGTCGAAAATAATGGTACGCGAAGTCATCATCAGGAAAGGGTTTTCGGCATAGACATTCGGACTGCGGTAGCCTTTGCCACCCGACGCCCTGAGGGTAATGCTGCCGTTGAGGTCGTATTTCAAGTGCAGGCGCGGGGTTATAAATGACCCGTACAGGTTGTGATTGTCGTAGCGAATGCCTCCGATAATGGTTAAATTGTTGTGATTGTTGTAAGTATATTGTGCAAAGCCCCCTGGAACAATCTCCTGCTTTTTATTGTTTAGTGTATTAATGGATTCTTTGTAATCGTCGAAAGTGAAGCCAGGTCCTATGTCAATCTTATGATGTTCCGATAAAACCTGCGTTTCGAATATAAAATTAGTGTACAGGTTTTTGTGAACCACCCCGTAGGTGTTGTTGCCAAACTTCGAATTTTGGTCATGGTAGCTACACGCTACTATAGTGCCGAGACTGGTGTTAGGCCTTTTAAAAAAGAAGCCGTTTTTTGCAAAGGCTTCATAACGTTTGGTATTGATATCGACCCCATAAACACCGCCTGTGCTTTCGGGGTTAGTTTTTTTATAAACTGTTTGTCCTGCCAGCCGGTCTTCGTTCATCAATTTGAAACCGAACATGGATTCAACCACGCCTTTTTTTAAGTAGCGATACCTGTTCATCAGATTGTATTTGGTAATGAGCGGATGGTCAATAAAACCGTCTTTGTTCATGTCATTTCTTTTGTTCAGAAATTCTCCATGGGCCAGCACCATGGTATAGAAGTCGTCTTTAATTTTTACTGATGAAGTTACACTACTTTCTACCCGGCCGAAATCATTGGCATACATATTTACAAAAAACTTATCGCTGTTTTCTGGTTTTTTATATTCCACGTTTATTTGCCCGGTTATGGACTCATAGCCGTTGATGACGGACGAGGTGCCTTTGGAAATTTGTATAGACTCCATCCATGTTCCAGGTACATACGTCAGGCCATAGGGCGTAGCAGGCCCTTTAACCATAGGAATGTTTTCGGTCATAATCTGGCTGTAAGTGCCCGATAATCCCAGTAACTGTATTTGCTTGGCTCCTGTAACGGCATCGCTGTATGATACATCCACAGAAGCATTGGTTTCAAAACTTTCGGCCAGGTTACAGCAGGCAGCCTTTTGCAATTCATTTGAAGTAATGACCTCCTTATATATGGGGTCTATTTTAGAAATATGTGTACCTGAGCCACGGGCATTGATTACCGCTTCCTGAAGTATTTGAGTTTCGGTTAGGACCACTTCTGGCCGGTTGCCCGTATGGTCAAGGTCAACAGTGTCGTTCATATAACCCACATAACTTATCACCATATAGCGGTGCATAGGGCAGGGCCTTTCGAGTGTAAAATGCCCGTTGTTATCTGTTACAGTGCCATCGGTAGTACCCGCCCAATATACATTGGCACCCACAAGGCTTACTTTTTTACCCTGTGCATCTTTTTCGTAAACCGTGCCTTTTACCTTTTCCTGAGCCGCAATAACAAAAGGCAGTATTACAACCAATAATATTAAAAATGACTTTTTCATTTAATAATTTCTCCTTTTTTTTATTTTTTTAATCAATAGAAAAACACCTCAGACCTGAAAGGCTGAGTACACATGAAAAAGGAGCACATCAGGCGTAAAAGATAAGCCTGTGAAAAAGAATGATTATTTGTTTTGCGTCCGGTGGTGGCGGAGGACGGTAAAAAAGACTGCTTATATCCTGAGTTTGGGATAAAGGGACTGTAGTTAATAATTGACGTAATTCAAAAACGAGTGAAACCAGCGCTTTGGCTATTTGTGTAAAAGGGTTTACAGTAAAGACGTTGGAAACTTTCAGGTAAATATTTTCGGAATGACAACAGCCCTTGTCGTAGCAACCGTCGTCTGTGTTTTTTTTCTCTTGTGTGTGTACGGGCGTATTGCAACAGTGCTTATTTTGCGATGTGTGAGTCTTATAGTGAAAGGAACAGCAGTCGGTATGTGATATGATGTAATAAAATGTTTTTTTACAGGATATACAAGTGTGTTTGGTAATATTCAAACCGGTATAAGCCAGTAAAAGTAAGGCAGCAACAACCAAAACCACAAATTTCCTGACAAATAAAAACATATATACCTTTTTACATATTGCAAATTTACAATAAAAATTCCGGCTGTAAATGCCTTTTAACAATTCATTAACTAAATAAGCCGGGAAAAAGGAAGAGCTTGGAGTGAACTAAAGTTAGGAGCCTGCTTGCCGCAGGCAAGTTCGGAGTTTGGAGTTTAACCTGCGGTCAATTCTAAACTCCGAATTCTGAACTTAGAACTTCAAACTTTAGGCACTTCAAACTTCCCCTCTCCTTTCTTCCCCTCATACATCTCGAACTTCAGTAATTTGCATTCAAGTTTGCCGTTGTAGAGGCTTATTTTGCGGGTGGGGCGCAGGCCGACGTGCTTGAAACCTTCGTTTTCCTGGGCGAATATCCATGCGGTAAAGCCGGCGTATTTCTGTTTGAGTGTGTTACCGATGGTTTTATAGAAAGAAATGGCATCGTTCAGGGGGAGGCGCTCGCCATAGGGGGGATTCATGACAATGAGGCCGCCGGTAAATGGGGGTTGTCCTTCTTCGAAGGCGCCCAGGCGCACTTCCACATCATGGTGCAGGGCGGCATTTTTAAGGTTTTCGCGGGCGATGCGCAGGTTTTTTTTATCAACGTCGGCACCGAAAATCGGGTGGTCATTTTCAATGATATCCGCATCGGCCTTTTTCTTAATAGTTTCAAAAACATCGGCGTTGTAATCTTTCCATTTCATAAAACCAAAATGCTTGCGGTAATAACCGGCAGGTATCTTCATGGCAAACATGGCAGCTTCGATTAAAAAAGTGCCTGAGCCGCACATGGGATCAAAAAAGGGCGTGTCGGCCTTCCATCCTGTCAGGCGGATGATGCCGGCGGCTGTCACCTCGTTTACAGGGGCTTCGACCTGTATTGTGCGATAACCCCGCTTGTGCAGCGATTCGCCGGAACTGTCGAGCAACACCGTGCAGGTGTTTTTATGAATATGAATATTTACCCTGATATCCGGCTTCGTCAGGTCCACATTGGGGCGGACACCGTAACGCTCCCTGAAACGGTCGGCAATGGCGTCTTTGGCAAAGCGGGCTATAAAAAGCGAATTATTAAATATCGATTCGCTCTCAAAGGCATCAACAGCCAGTGTGCCGGAGGCGTTGAGGTAAAGCTCCCAGGGCAGCTCTTTAATTTGGCGGTAGAAGTCGTTGTTGTCGGTAAAGGTGAACACCTGCATCTGTTTTAGCACCCTTACGGCTGTGCGGCAACAGTAGTTTATCCTGTAGAGCAGGTTGTTGTCTCCTTCGCATGCCACAGCCCTCTTGAGCGTATGAGGCGCAGCCACACCCAGTTCGCAGAGCTCTTCTGCAAGCACCTCTTCCATACCGGCAAAGGTCTTGACAATTATCGGAAAAAAAGCAGCAGCAGGTGTGTCTGTCATGGTTTTAAACCTTTTGTTATTCTTCAGAAAACTCAATAAGTAATTTACGATACGCATTAAAAACAGTGGCACGTGAAACAAATCCAATGTACTTGCCCTTGTCTATCACAGGCAGGTTCCACAGGCCGGTATCTTTAAACTTTTCCATCACCGTATCCATATTATCACTCAATGTAACATAGTCGGGGGCCTGTATCATCAGGTCACTTATTTTCACCGTGTCGTACGATTCTTTTTCGAACATAATTTCCCTTACATTGTCGAGGGGAATAAGCCCCAGAAAATTATTGTGTTCGTCAATTACAGGAAAGATATTTCTTTTGGAAATGGCAATGACTTTTACAAGGTCGCCCAGCGTTTGTTCGGGCCTGACCGACATAAGGTTTTTTTCAATGACACTTTCAATTTTCAGCAAAGTGAGTACGGCTTTGTCCTTGTGATGTGTTATGAGTTCCCCTTTCTGAGCGAGTTTACGGGTGTAGAGGGAGTGGGGCTCGAAGTATATAATGGTAAGATACGAAATGGCAGAAACCAGAATAAGGGGAATAAAAAGCGTATAGCCGCCTGTTATCTCTGCAATAAGGAATATGGCTGTGAGGGGGGCATGCACAATACCCGCCATGACACCTGCCATGCCGACAAGG
>JAKIYU010000179.1 GCA_022708385.1 Bacteroidota bacterium
TTAACTAAAAAAATCTGATTAACGATTATGCCGGAATCTGAATTTAATAAATATTTTTTAAAATAATAACGAATGGGATTGCTATGGCAGCAACAACAACAATTTCAGTTATGGACGTTCTCGCGAGACTCGAGAATGTCAAACGACAGGGCGCGGGATGGACCGCAAAATGTCCGGCGCATGAGGATAATAAAAACTCGCTTTCGGTCGGGCAGTCCGAGGATGGAAAAATACTGCTTCACTGTTTCGCGGGTTGTCAAATACCGGATATTTTAGCCTCAATAAATTTAAATGTCAGGGATATTATGGGAGGCGATAATACAACCGCGGGTAAGCCTGTAATAGATAAAATATATCATTATAACGATTTATCGGGGAAACTTATATATCAGGTTATCAGGTTTAAACCGAAAGATTTCAGGCAGAGACGGCCTTACGGTGATACTTGGGCTTGGGGGCTTTCCGGCGGCGCGTATGTTAAAAAGTATAACGATTATTACAGGGTGTCAAAAAATGATAGTCCGGAAAATAAAAATATCGTAAACCTGCCCGACTGCCCGAAAATACTTTACCGGCTGCCGGAACTTGTAAAAGCTGTTTCGGAAGGGCGCACGATATTTATTGTCGAAGGTGAAAAGGATGTCGAGTCTCTTATTAATATGGGTTTTCATGCGACATGCAACACGGGTGGGGCGGGAAAATGGAAGGCCGATTACTCGCAGTTTTTATCAGGCGCAAATATAGTTTTTATTCCTGATATGGACGATCCCGGAATTAAACATGCTATGCAGGCGGCATGGCTTTTACGGGATACGGCTAAACGGATGAGAATTTTATATTTGGACGGCATAAAGGATGTTTCGGACTGGTTTAAGGACGGACACACGGCTGATGAATTAAAAACGTTGGTTTCAAAGCTTGAGGACTATAAGCCGGAAAAACCAATAACCGAAACCGAAAAACCGAAAACTACAGAAATCAAAACTCCGGAAACAACGCCGTTTCGCATACTTGGTTATAACGACGGCTGGTATTACTATCTTCCCGGAGAAGACCTCCAAATAATAAAACTTCAGGCTGAACAGCATTCAAAAACAAACCTGATATCGCTTGCGCCAATCAACTGGTGGGAAAATCAATTTATGGGTTCCCGCGGGACTGATTGGCAGGCGGCGGTAAACTTTTTGTTCAGGAAGGCTAAAAATATCGAAATTTACAATTCGAGACTGCTCCGCGGTTGCGGCGCATGGTTTGATGATGGCAGGGTTGTTCAGCATTGTGGCGACCATTTAAAGGTTGATGGTAAAAAAATAAAAATAGATGAGTTTGAAACAAAATTTATCTACAACAAATCGTTCAGTATCGATGCAACCGACACCTCACTAATAACAAAAAAACAGGCGTCGGAATTCCTTAATATCTGCAAAATGCCGTCCTGGGAAAAAAAGATATCAGGAACATTTCTTGCCGGTTTCTGCGTCGTGGCTCCTATATGCGGGGCGCTGTCGTGGAGGCCGCACGTCTGGCTTACAGGAGCGTCAGGAACGGGTAAAACATGGATTATGGACAACATTTTGAAGCCTGCAATAGGTAAACTCGCCTTACATGTTCAGTCAAACTCTACAGAGGCCGGAATAAGGCAGATGTTAGGCATAAATGCTTTTCCCGTGATATTTGACGAGGCAGAAGGAGAGGACGTTCACGCGCGGAAACGCCTTCAGGGAATTTTAGAGCTTATAAGGCAGGCGTCCAGCGAAACCGGAGCTCCGATTTTAAAAGGCGGACAATCTGGACATGCGACAGAATTCAGGGTGCGTTCATGTTTCGCGCTTTCTTCTATCGGAATAAATATCACACAAAAAGCGGACGCAAGCCGAATAACGGTTCTTTCTCTCGGAAGGGCGCACAAAAAAGACACTGTGGACATGTTCGACGAGCTTAAAAAATGTGTCGTCGAGACTATGACGCCAGAATATTGCTCAGGTCTGCGAGCGCGGACACTCTCCCTTATTCCGGTAATACTCGAAAACTCGATGATATTTTCACGTGTTATTGCTGAAAAATTCTGCGACCAGCGCATAGGCGACCAATTCGGCGCACTTCTTGCCGGAGCCTATAGTCTGGTTTCGGATAATGCAATAACGCAGGAAAAAGCGCGGGAATGGGTTGAACAGCAGGACTGGGCGGAACAGGCAGGCTTAGAGTGCGATACCGACGAATCGATGTGTTTAAACCGCATTTTAGAGCATGTTTTAACTTTTATAACTTCAACCGGCGAGAGAAAGGAATTTTCTATTTCCGAGATGCTTTTTAGTTACGAGAAACACAATGACGACTACAAAAAAGCTCTCGAACGGATAGGAATAAAAATCGAATACAAATACGATCCTGATAAGCTTAAAAATAATCAGTTTATAATAATTTCGGATTCACACGCCGGAATAAGAAGAATTCTTTCCAATGAACCGTGGGAGCGCAACTGGGGACGGATATTAAAACGCCTTCCGGGGGCCGAGAATAAAATAAGCGCAAGGTTCAACGGAGCTTTTCATAGGGCAACATCCATACCGTTCGAGACTATTTTCAGTGACGAACAGGAAACGCTTGAAATATGAACGAAAAAAACAAAAACGCAATCATGCTGAAATTGAATAAAAAACGCGGCGTAAGGATATTCCGGAATAATGTCGGCGTGGCAATATACTCGGATGGACGGCGGGTTCGCTATGGATTATGTCCTGGCTCCTCGGATCTGATAGGCTGGAAATCTGTGGATGTTACGCCGGACATGATTGGCAAAAAGGTTGCGGTTTTTCTCGCTGTCGAAATAAAAGCCGGCAAAACAACGGTAAAAGAACATCAGGATAATTTTATAGATGTAGTCCGTGAGTTCGGTGGAATAGCAGGTGTCGTAAGAGATATTGAGGATGTGGACAAGATTGTAAAAGACTGAGGTAATATTTATATGAAAAACACTGAAATAATTAAACGGTTGGAAGAAATTAAAAAAGAACTCCTTGACAACGGGCTTACCGACAAGAAAACAGGACGGTTTTTAATCGTTTCAATATTGTCCAGACCCGTTGCGATGATAAATAAACTGATTAGAGATATTGAGGAATAATAGATGCTCGAAGTAAATAAAATATACTGCGGAGATTGTTTGGAATTAATGAAAGAAATACCGGATAAAAGCGTGGATTGCATTATCACCGACCCGCCGTATGGGATAAATTATAAATCCCCCTGGACAGATAATCATAATTATATCGAAAATGACACAATGGATAATTGGGTTGGTCTGACTAAACAATTATTGCCGGGAATGAAAAAAGTTTTAACTGACACGGGTTGTTGTTGTTGTTGTTGTGCTGGTGGTGGCAAAACTCCCGTTACTGCATTATTCACTATTGAGGCCATAAAATACTTTTATTTAATTCAAACATTAGTATGGCGTAAATTTATAGGCTTAGGATGGCGATATCGACCCGCTTATGAAAATATTTTAATTCTTAGTAAAAGCAAAGATAACTATAATTTTTATAACGAAACAAAATCATGTTCAAACGTAATTGAAGGCATTAATCAAAAGATTCCTCAGGCTGGTAATGTGTATGGGAAATTAAATGAACATCCAACACAAAAGCCAATAGAGTTAATGGAGCATTTAATTTTAATTCATACTAAGCCTAACGACCTTATTCTCGACCCTTTTCTCGGTTCTGGCACTACCGCTATTGCTGCTATCCGCACAGGTCGCAGGTTTATTGGCATCGAGATTTCGCCGGAATACTGCAAAATAGCTCAAAAAAGGGTTGATGCCGAACTTGCTCAAGAAAAAATACCATTTAAAGAAACTAAAATTGTTCAGGAAAAATTATTTAATACGAGGTAATAAAATGAAAAACACATGCAAAAAAACGCACCCTTGGATAAGACGCAACAGGGAGCTTAGGGAAACGAAAATTGCTATCAAACAAGACCCTGATTATATGCTCATTATTACAGAGGGTAGTTTCAGTTTCGGAATAACTAAACGGAGAGACTAAAGATGCCAAATAAAATTGTTGAACATTATATCGCCGTTCAGGGCTATAATGATATGCCACATAAAAAATTAACAATTGGAATACCTGTAAAGTTGCCCGGGTTTGAGGAGCTTGACTTTTTTATTGACCCGCAATCTTTTGAAATAACAGAAAAAAGAACAGGGAGAAGATTATACGAGAATTTAGATCCGGGTTATGCTCAATTATTAATTGAACATGTAGAAAAAAGACTTAATAAAATTGGTAGAGAAAAAGTACTTAAAACAATAAACGAATATCCTGATGTTGAATCGCTTCCAGTTTTAAACGGAGAGGATAAAGATGCCAACAAAAATTGAATGGGTGAAAAACCCCGATGGAACGCAAGGTGAAGTTTGGAATCCTGTGTCTGGTTGTACTCCTGTAACAGAAGGATGCCGAAACTGTTACGCAAAAGAATTTCACAAGAGGTTTAATAAAGAGCCTTTTGAAAAGATTAAATGTCATCTGAATAGGCTTGACAAGCCTTTACATTGGAAGAAACCGAGAATGGTTTTTGTGAATTCGATGAGCGATTTGTTTCACCCTGGCGTGCCGTTTAAATTTGTTGAAAAAGTCTGGAGAGTTATGGCGAAATATCCACAACATACATTTGTGGTTTTAACAAAAAGGCCGGCGTATATGAAAGATTTTATTGAAACTTTATTAGTAGTTTCTTTCTTCCCTGTTCTTCCCAATCTCTGGCTTGGTGTTTCGGTTTCAAATCAAGAGGATGCTGATGAGTTTATCCCCCAACTTTTACAGACTCCGGCGGCGAAAAGGTTTGTGAGTTATGAACCTGCGTTAGGTGGAATAGATTTAAATAAAAAAGAATGCCTAATAGATAAAAAGAGATTCAGGCTTACTTTGGGTAACTACCTTGATTGGGTAATATGTGGCGGTGAATCAGGCGCAAACGCCCGTCCCTGTCATCCTGATTGGGTAAGAAAAGTACGGGATGACTGTGTTAATGCAGGTGTGCCGTTCTTCCTAAAACAGCTAAACATTAACGGTAAACTTGTTCATATGCCGGAATTAGATGGACAGATTTGGAATCAATTACCGGAAAGGGGTTAAAGATGCATAAATGCCCTGAGTGTGGAGAAGTTTGTTTTTGTGATGGCGAGGAAGTAGACACCGAGGATTATATATGTAATACTCATGTATGCGATATAGAAGACGATGAACCTGAAGAAGATGAAATACTGGAGAAAGTAAAATGACAAAAGATACCGCTATAAACCACATTGAAAATTTGTACCCAATCGATTCTTGCTATCCAAACACAAGTGAAATAGGAGAGAAACTTCTTGCCTATGCTATAAACGAAACTTGTGGATGGCGTGAATTGCCAAAAGAAGTTTTGATTAAATACGCTGAATTATGTCTGGACGGGGAGAATATTATGAGGGTGTTGACGGAACTCCTGAACGGTTAGAGGTACTGGAAAGAGCAATTAAGATACACGGTGATTATAAGCTGCGTATAATTGAAGGTAAGCCATTGCCAGATGATTGTATTTATAGTGATGGCGATTTACTTGCCATTTTATTTGGAGGTTGAAAATGAAAGCTGATGAATATAGGAAGTTATTG
>JAKIYU010000180.1 GCA_022708385.1 Bacteroidota bacterium
TACTCTCTATTCCATCCACCTTGCCAATTGTATGAATTGTCTTGTGTCGTGTCTTGTTCCCTATTCGGTAACTCTCACAAAGCTTATAATACCGGTATGTCTTTCCGGTCGTTTTATCTTTTTTATCGGCTGCTTTTAAAAACATGTGGCAAAGATAATACAAAAAAATATAATAAACAAATATGTATGTCATTTTCTGGGACTACATATTTAGCCTAAAATCATATCATATTGATATTGAGCATTATACGATTTATATGTAAGAAAAAATTAAAGAAAAATTGAAAAAATTATCCTTTTTTCTGGTAATTATGCTCAAGTTGGGTTAAAACAAGGAAATGCAGCTTAATGTATAAAGATTTTAAAAATATGGAGTATGAAAAAGGATGATATAGTTAGGGATAAGAGTTTTGCTTTTGCAGTGAGGGTTGTGAATGTTTTATAAATATTTGCAACAGGAAAAGAAATAGTATGTTTTTTCGAATCAGTTGTTACGGTCGGGGACATCAGTGAGTGCAAACATTGAAGAGCGTATTGGCGGAAATTCATACAAGGAAGCACGTGAAACTATTTATTGGCAAAAACTCTTGCAAGCCACTGATTATTTAACCGAAACAGAAACCAAATTTTGATAGACGATGCAGAAGAATTATGCAAAATTCTCGGGAAAATCCAATTAACCCTAAAATCAAGCAATTCTTAATTTTGAATTCATAATTGATAAAAAACAGTTATTGAACTAAAATCCCGTAATTCGTAATTTATAATTTGTAATTTTTTAATTTTGTAAGGAATGGCAAAGAAAAACAATATGATTAAAACGGAAAGTAAGCTTTTTCAGGAGTTATCTCAACTTATTGAGCAAAGTAAGGCACAGGTTATTTCGTATGCTAACAGCGTATTAACGACCTTATTTTGGCAAGTGGGGAAAAGGATAAATGAGCATATCTTACAGAATAAGCGGGCAGAATACGGAAAACAAATTGTGCCGACACTTTCAGCACAATTGGAAAAAGCTTACGGTCGCAACTTTACAGAGAAAAATGTAAGAAGAATGATGCAGTTTGCTGAGCAATTTACAGATATTGAGATTGTCGTTACAATGTCACGACAATTGACGTGGTCACATTTTTTAATACTAATTCCACTTAAATCACTTGAACAAAAAATGTTTTATGCTGAGTTATCAGCTAATGAAAGATGGAGTGTTAGAGAATTAAGAAAACAAATTGAAACTAAAGCTTTTGAAAGAACAGAAATAGCAAACAATCAACTAATTAAATCCAACAATATTCCGGCAAACACATTAAAAGACCCTTATATTTTTGATTTCTTAGGATTAAAAAATGATTATGTTGAAAAGGATTTGGAGTCAGCAATTTTGCGAGAATTAGAACAATTTATTCTGGAAATTGGCAAAGGATTCGCATTCGTAGAACGTCAAAAACGGATGATTATTGACGGTGAAGATTATCACCTTGACTTACTTTTTTATCATCGCAAACTTAAAAGACTTGTTGCCATAGATTTAAAAATAGGTAAATTTCAAGCAAAAGATAAAGGGCAGATGGAATTATACCTGAAGTGGCTCAATCGTTACGAAAAACAAGAGGGAGAGGAAAATCCAATTGGGATTATTTTGTGTGCGGAAACCAGCCGTGAACAGGTAGAATTGCTTGAATTACATAAAGATGGAATAATGGTAGCAGAATATTGGACAGAATTACCGCCCAAAAAAGAACTTGAAGCAAAACTTCATCAGGCATTAATTGAAGCGAGAGAAATTATTGAAAGACGAAAACTACTTTAAAATTGGTAGTGGAATATTTTGGCAATAAGACCTTTTAAAGCAAAACAAGACTGCTTTTCTTTGCAGTCGGTCAATCCCTGCTTCATGAGTTCTTAAATGCTTCTATTGGGCAATTTACAGCGCGAAGCGGGTGCTTGCATTAACAGTGGCTTTCATAGTCAGTTAGAGAAAGATGTATTGCATTATTTGCTTAAAGGGAACCAGCCAATCATTTTTGCTTTAGCTCGTGAATTAAAAGAAAGGATTGAACCGGAACTCTTAAAACCTTTAGAAGAAGGAAGAATGTTAATCATCAGTCCTTTTGATAAGTCAGTAAAACGTGTAACCGAGCATACAGCCGAAATGAGAAATAAAATGATGATTAAACTTGCCGACAAAATTACTGTTGGTTACTCAAGCGAAGGAAGGAAATTGAATGCTCTGTTAAAAAATACAGCTAAAGAAATAATCATTATAACTTAATAATTACACCATTCCCCACTTGCCTGGTTTTGCCTGACATCACCACATGATATACACCGCCGGCCAGGGAATTGAGGTTTACTTCTGCAACGGCATTTCCAACAGGGATGACACTACGGTAAAAGACTATCCTGCCTGTGGCATCAAAAATAGTTATACCGGAAATTTCTGCAGCATTTTTAATATGCAGGACATCCATAACAGGATTGGGATATAATTCAATTTTTACATCAGAGGTGACTTGTACAGGCGCATTTAATAGGGTTTCAGTCCAAAGCCCTGTTCTGGTATTCGTGCCTTTATAGGTGCCCCACAGTACTTTACTTTTGCTGAAGGGTGTGTTCATTTCATACACATTAATATAAACCGAGTCGGGTTCCGTACCAAAATTCAGGCTGTAGGACAAAGCCACAAGGTCAGTCAGGGCATCCCCGTTAACATCACCGATGCAGACACCGTTCATAAAGGTAAATCCTTTGGGTTTAAGCGGGAAACCCGAAAGTTCACCGGTTCCATCCATGTTGTAGGCATGTATAAAACCTTCGCCGTTGTTGTCTTTAAGGTTTGAACCGAAAATGATTTCAAAATTGTTGTCGTTGTCAATATCAGCTACAGAGGAGTAGCCTTCAAGCCCGCCGGATTTAACTATCGGAAAACCCGTTAGCATATTGCCGCTGTCGTCCCAGCCGTAAAGCATGTCGAGGGTGTCGGAACCTATTGGACGGCTCATAAATATTTGCCATTGGTTATTAATCTTCACCACTGTGGGTGTGGAATAGGTCCAACTGCTGTTGGGTACGCCCACAGGCCATTGCTGATAAGGGGAATTATCGTAATTCATTACATAAAACTGTGGCGCATCGCCATGGGTGGCGCCGGTAATCTCGAGTTTATTGTCTCCGTTAAAGTCGGCAAGCACCGGCGATTGGTAACTGTACGATTGGTTTGGGGCCGTTGTGAGTGGGAAACCCTGTTTGGGCTGACCGTTGAGGCCAAACACATATCTCGATTTTGTGGAACACACGACAATATCCTTTTCACCATCCCCGTCCACATCGCCTACTGATGGTGTTACAGCGGGGATGCCATCGAGGGTAACCGGCCATGCAGCGCTGAAGGAACTGCCATCGTATTTAAGGATATGTGTCTTTCCGGCAGGTGAAATTCTTTCGTTTACAATAATCTCCATTTTACCATCGTTATCGAGGTCAGACAGGGCAGGGGCGCAAATAATCCAATTGTTGTTAAAGCTGACAGGCCAGCCATTAAGGACATTACCCTGTTTATCGAAGACATAAATGCGTCCATTGGCAGGCTGCCCGCCTGTTACCTGCACAATTTCGTCCTGCCCGTCGCCATTAACATCACCCACCGAAGGCGGGTAAATGGCCGTACCCGTAAGTGTCTGTTCCCAAAGCAAACCCTGGTATGAACAGGCATAAATCTTACTGTCAGTTGCAAAGATGATATCCTCTGCATTGTCGTTGTTGACATCTGTAAGGGTCAGGTTGCGCATGTTTTTAAAACTTGGATTGGCAGGAAAAACTTTTGGGAAGCCGGTCATCTGAGGCATTTTATTCTCCATAGACACTTGTGTGCCGTTTATATACGATGTGCCCACCTGCATATTGTCTTTTAAATAAGCTTTCTGCCATAGCTGTCCATGGGATTGGAGAAAAACTAAAAGGGAAAATATCATTACTATCTTATTCATGGTAAACGGGGTTTTTTAAAACAAAAATAAATTTTAAATTTTTATATATAAAATAAATTTTTAAATTTGTCAATCCGAAATTAATTCTCATCGTTAATAAAAAAATAAAAATAGTCAAAAAAATAGCGTTTACCCTTATTAACAGCAATTCAAAATTTTTTTTATGAACAGAACCCCTTTATTAATTGCAGCTCTTTTGTTTTTTACTTTTTTCACACAAAGCATCGCTCAAAACCCTACTTTCAGGAAGAGTTATGATGTGACACTTTTCGATATTGCGGGGGGTATGGTACAGGCCCCTTCGGGCGACTATGTGTTTGCAGGCGGTGGTATTCAGGCCGTATTAACCGACATTAACAGCTCTGGTGTGGTGCAATGGTCGAAAAACTATAATTCAGGTTTTGTGGCGCAGTTCAATGATATTAAGAGAGTAAGTACAGGGGGATATATAATGTGTGGCTCTTCGTCGAGCAATGGTGCAATACTTATCCGTGTTGATGCCAGCGGAAACCTGACGTGGTCGATGAGATACCAGTATCCTGACGGGGGCGGGCACAGTTCGAGCGAAAATGCTAACGCTGTCATAGAAACCTCTGATGGCGGATTTCTTGTCGGCGGAAGCGTTGACTATTTCTGGGATGGCGTAAGCGCCAGTACCATTGATTCTACTTGCGCCATGGCATTTAAGGTAAACTCAAGCGGAACACTTATCTGGAACAAAGTGTGGACCTTAACTAATACAACAAAAGCCGATGAACACTTTATTAACGATGTGGCTGAATCCAGCGACGGGTATTTCTTTGTAGGTGAATCGGCCGATGAAACGCAATCGTACAATTCAGACGGGGACCTGCCCAGGCAAGCCCTTTTAATTAAAACTGATAAATCGGGTGCTACGCAATACATCAGAAGGTGGGGTGGTAGTTCCACATCGCAGGGGATAAATTCGGCTATAACGCTTACCACCGGTGCCAATGCCGGCAAAATATTACTGGGAGGCTACGATGATTTGCATGCCTTTCTTATTACTGTGAACGGTACAGGGGCAACACCTACCATGGGCTCTTTTAACAGAAGAATAAACGGCAGCACCATGGGATATACCTATGTACTGACTGATATCATGGAAAACAGCGATGGTAACTATTCGTTTCTAGGCACCCGCATAGCTTTTCTTTCAGTATCGCTGAATACAATTATTGTAAAAATAAATGCTTCATCAGGTGCTCCGATCTTTGGCAAAGACTACGCACCAATAGGCCTGTCGTCAATTATTCCGAGAGGGGGTATTGCTTCCGACGGGGGGTACTTTACCAGCCAGTTAGACCAGCAGTTAACAGGTTTTAATTTTAATGTTATCCGCACCGATGCCTCTGGCAATATCGGAAGCTCTGCAACCGGATGTGTACCCACTGATTTCAGCCCGGGAACAACAACCTATTCGCCTTCCCTCAGCACTCCGGCCAGTGCAGAATATACTTCAATGACAGCTTCATCGACTACTCCTGTAATATCAAATATAACTGTAACCCAGACATTGCATTGTCTTGCCTGTGTGCCACCAGCTGCAGCAACTACTGTTACAGCCACGCCTAACCCTATATGTACGGGACAATCTACGTCCATAACTGCCAGTGGACCGGCAACCAACG
>JAKIYU010000007.1 GCA_022708385.1 Bacteroidota bacterium
GTCAATGGCGGTTACCTTACCTTTTTCGTATTTCAGGAAACCGTCTTTCTGGGAACCATCGGAGTTCTGACCGCCGCGTACACCAATTTCGAGCATTTTGTCGAGAAGCGGCGCATGCAGGTCTTCGTCTTTGAGATAGGGGTTCATAACACTCATGATGTATTGACACACATCGATGCCCACATAGTCGATAAGCTGGAAGATACCCATGGGACGTATCAGGTAATCCTGTGTCACCTTATTGATAATATATACAGCTTCTGGAAAACTGAATTTTTCGGTAAGTTTTTCGGCCTGTTGAATGCCGTAAAGGGCATCGCGCATAAAGTGACCGTTGCCTATAAATCCGGCAAAGTCGTATGAGGGAACCACAGTCTTTCTGAGGTTTTTGGCCAGCATCAGGGCAAAGTCAACAAGTTCTTGCGATGTGGTGTCGGTTTTTATAATTTCTACAAGTTTTTGTATGGCAGGGGGGTTGTAGAAATGTACACCAAGCACACGCCCGCCCAGGTTGGCTTTGCTATCAAGCAGGTTTATAGGAATGGATGATGTATTGGTACAGAACCAGGGGTTGTTCTTATTGTTCTGGTTAATTTGCGAAAAAATCTTTATCTTCAGCTCAGGGTCTTCTTTGATGGCTTCGAAAATAACTGTTGAATTGTAAGCAGCCTCTATGTTTAGGGTGGGTCTTACCGTGAAAAGCACATCTTCAACATACTGGTTAATGATATCGCTGTTGTCGATAAGGTCTTTTCTCTCCTTATACACTTCACGCAGAGCGATAACTTTTTTCTCGGCTGCTTTTAACACCTGTGTTTTTAGGTACTTCATCAGACCTTTGAGCCCTTCGCTTGAAGTATCCATGGCATTTAATACGAATAACTTGCCCTTGTTTTCGGGCTTCAGGCTAAGGTCGGTCATTTCAATGGCAGTCAGGAGCAGTATGCCGCTGCCCATTTTGCCGGCCGCACCCAGCACAGTTACATTTTGTAATTTTTCCGAATAATTCATTTTATTTATTTTTTTAAATTGATAATCGTTTATTTACTAATTTACTTTTGTCTTTTCCCTTTTTCCTTGGTACTTTTTTTCTTGTCCATTTTCCCTATACCCCCTTATACCTTTTTCCTTTCCCCTCGGTATTTTAAACTATTCTACCAGTTAGGTTTTCTTTTTTCAAGAAATGCGCCCATGCCTTCTTCGCCTTCACTGCCTTTGCCGAACAGTGTGCCGAATTCTTTGGCTTCGAGGTTGCAGCCGACCGTGAAGTCGGTAAGCAGGCCCTGTCTGGTAACGTATTTTACTTTTTTAACGGCTTTGGGGCCTTTGGCAGCAATTTTAGCGGCTATGGCCTTAGCCTCGATCATTAGTTGGTCGGGTTCAGTCACTTTTTGTACAAGGCCTATCCTGTAGGCTTCTTCGGCATTAATCATATCGGCTGTCATAAGCAGGTAGAGGGCATTGGCAAGGCCTACGAGGCGTGGCAGGCGTTGTGTGCCGGCATAACCAGGGATTAGGCCAAGGTTTACTTCCGGTTGTCCGAATTTGGCCAGGTTGCTGGCGATACGGAAATCGCACGACATAGCCAGTTCGCAACCACCACCCAGTGCAAAGCCGTTAACGGCAGCAATTACAGGTATTTCAAGCTTTTCAATAGCACTGAACGTGCTTTGGCCTTTTTTCGAAAAAGCCAAACCTTCTGCTTCGGTCATTTTCGACATTTCAGCTATGTCTGCACCAGCTACAAAGGCTTTTCCCTCTCCTGTTATAATCAAAACGCTTATGTCTTTACGTGCTGAAATATCGGTCAGCATCTGGTCCATTTCCCTGAAAAAAGCCGAATTAAGTGCATTCAACGCCTGTGGGCGGCTGATGGTCAAAACGGCTATACTGTTTTGGACATCTAATTTTAAAATTTCGTAATTCATGTCTGTTGGGTTTAGTTTATATTTGTTTAATGATTATTAAAAGATTTTAAATGTATTCTTTTACCATGATTTCATCGGTAAGCACCAGGTAGCCGTTCAAAGCCAGGGCTTCCATCTCTCCTTCGCCGGGATAGATTTTAACAGGTCCTATATGTTGCACACGCTCGGTGATATAGTCAACTATCATTTTGCCATAAGCCAGGCCGCCGGTCAGCAGTATGCCGTCCACCTCGCCCTTGAGTACGGTGCCCAGTGCGCCAATTTCTTTTGCAACCTGGTAACACATGGCTTCATAGACCAGCAAAGCTTGTTTATCGCCGGCCTCAATACGCTTTTCTATTTCAATGGCATCGCTGGTGCCCAGGTAGGCGTATAATCCGCCGTTTCCTTTAATTTTTTTCATAATTTCGTTTCGTGTGTATTTGTTCGAAAAGCACAGGTCAACGAGCTGGCCTACCGGCAGGCCGCCGCTGCGCTCAGGCGACATGGGCCCGTCGCCGTTTAGCCCGTTGTTCACATCAATGATACGTCCTTTGCAATGAGCCCCGCACGAAATGCCACCACCCATGTGCACCACAATCACATTAATGTCCTCGTATCTTTTGTTTAACTCTTTAGCATATTTGCGGCCTATAGCCCGCTGATTCAAGGCATGTAAAAAACTCCGCCTGGGCAATTCGGGCATTCCCGAAATACGGGCTATTTCTTCCATCTCATCAACGCAGGTGGGGTCAACGATAATGGCCGGTACGTGGCTGCCGGCCTGTTTGGCCAGCTCATACGCTATGACGCCGCCCAGGTTCGATTCGTGCTCTCCCATGGGGTTCTGCACATCGCGCAGCATGGCATCATTTACACGGTAAACACCCCCGGCTATGGGCTTAAACAATCCCCCCCGGCCTACAATAATATCCATGCGCCTGAGGTCAAAGCCCGAACTTTCCAGTATTTCAACTATCATGTTCTTGCGGTATTCATACTGGTCGAATATGCGGTCGAACTTCTGAAGCACTTCCTTGTCGTGTTTTACATTTATCAGGAATGTTTCCTTTCGGTTGTTGTAAATGGCTATTTTGGTAGAGGTGGAGCCGGGATTGATTACTAATATATACCTGTCCATTGGGTTATGAGTTTTAAAGTTTAAAGTAAAAGGATATACTTCTTTATTAATAATTCTATTGACCTAAAATTATCTATGTTTTTATGAAAAAAATAGATAAGCAAATATAATAAAATAAATGGTTGCGCTTAAAAACTTTGTTATTATAAAAAAAAAACGCCCACCGAAGCGGGCGTATAGGATAAAATCCTTCGGCACAAGGCCTTATTGTGATAAGATGTAAAATGGATTTACAGCACAAAAATACATAAAAATTTTATATAATTAAAAAAATATTATATTTTTATGATTTTATTTTATTAATTAATAGTTAAAATTTATTTTATTATGACAAAAATATTAGGATTAGACTTGGGCACAAACAGTATAGGATGGGCAGTCGTAGAAAAGAATAATGATACATTCAGATTGCTAAATAAAGGGGTAAGAATTTTTCAGGAGGGTGTTAAACCAGGCATTGAAGGGTCAAAAGCTGCTGAAAGAACTGGGTTTCGTGGCGCTAGACGTTTGAAATACAGAAGAAAAATAAGAAAAATAAATGTATTAAAAGTGCTTTCAGATTATGGGTATTGTCCAAAATTAAAAGAAGAAGATTTAAATAATTGGCGGTATAAAAAAATATATCCTCAAAATGTTGAATTTATTAACTGGTGGAGAACAAGTGATGTCGAAAATAAAACCCCTTACTTCTTTAGAAATAAGGCTGTAAGTGAAAAGTTAGATTTAACTAAGGCTGAAAACAGATATATTATTGGGCGTGCGTTATATCATATAGCGCAGAGAAGGGGGTTTTTAAGCAACAGGCTCGAATCAACAAAAGAAAGCGATGGTGCTGTAAAGAATGGTATAGATGAACTAAATGCTTTGAAGGAGAACAAAACCCTTGGACAGTATTTTTTTGAAAAGTATATTAAAGGAGAAAAAATCAGAGACCAGTACACACACAGAGAGCAGCATTATTTAGAGGAGTTTAATAGGATTTGTGGGTACCAGCAATTGCCTGTTGATTTTATTCAAAAAACAAAAAATGCCATTTTCTATCAAAGGCCACTAAAATCTCAAAAAGGTCTTGTAGGTAAATGCGTTTTCGAGAAGAATAAATCCCGATGTCCAGTTTCACATCCTCTTTTTGAAGAATATAGAATGTTATGTTTTATAAACAATATTAAAATTAAAACCCCCTACGACGATAAATTACGTTTTTTAAACGAGGCTGAAAGAGAAAAAGCCATCGAAAGATTTTATCTGAAAAGCAAACCACATTTCGATTTTGAAGATATTGCAAAACAACTTGCTCCCAAAAATCAATATAAATATTACAAAGACAGCAGGAAGAATCCCGAGGATTACCTTTTTAATTATAAAATGAATGCAACAGTTATGGGTAATCCTGTTTGTGCAAGATTTAGGGAATTATTCGGGAATGATTTTTTAAACTTAAAAATACCATACATAAGAGAAAAAGATAATAAACCTTCAACTATTGATATAAATGATGTGTGGCATGTTTTATTTACTTTCGATAGTGAAGAAAGACTTTGTGAATTTGCTTTAAAAAGGCTAAAATTTAACGAAGAACAATTAAAGGAATTCTTAGAAATCCGTTTAAAAAAAGATTATGCTTCGCTTAGTCTTAATGCCATTAAAAAAATACTCCCTTTTTTAAGAAATGGGCTCATTTATTCACATGCTGTTGTCATGGCCAGTATGATTGATATTTTGCCTCCTGAGGTATGGAACGATGCAATGCAAAGAGAATATATTAGTTCCAAAATTCTCGAAATTATAAATACTCAGAACAGGGAAAAGGCAATAATTGAAATTGTAAACAGCTTGATTAAAAACTGCAGGGATAATGGGGAGGCCTATTCTGATAATGCCAGCAGATTTTATAGAAATGACCTGATTAACAAACTCTGTAGTTATTACGGGGAGAATAAATACAATGCTTTTCCGCTTGAAGAAAGAAATTTTATAGAAAATACTGCATTTGATTTGTTCAAAAAACAGATGGACAAAAGGCTTTATCGTGGCGAATTTATAAAAGTGCAAACTATTGACGAAAGGGTTAAAAGTTTTCTTAAAGAGAAATACAATTTAACTGAGAAAAAACTTTCTGAAGTTTACCATCCGTCTGCAATTGAGACCTACAAGCAGCCTTTGAGAAGTAAAGATGGCAAACGTTATCTTAACAGCCCTTTGGTTTCTGCTATACGCAATCCTATGGCGATGCGCGCTTTACACCAATTGCGTAAATTGGTTAATGAGTTGATACAGACTGAAATTATTGATGAGAACACTATCATTAATATTGAAATGTCGCGGGGACTTTTAAATGCAAACGAACGTAAAGCCCTCCAAGCATGGCAACGCGAAAGAGAAAAAAAACGTAAAGAGTATGCGGCTAAGATTAAGGAACACTTTACCGAGCAGGGTATTCATGCAGAGCCAACAGATGATGATATTTTGAAATACCAGTTGTGGGAAGAGCAAAAGAATGTATGCCTTTATACAGGACAGCAAATTGCTTTGCACGACCCAAAGTACGATATTGAACATACCATACCACGCAGTATATCGGTAGATAATTCTCAGGAAAACAAAACGTTGTGTGATAACAAATTTAACAGAAGCATAAAAAAGAATAAAATTCCATCTCAACTCGAGAATCATAAAGAAATATTAGGTAGAATTGAGTTTTGGAAAGAAAAAATAGAACAGCTCGAAGAAGAAATTGAAAGAGCTATAAGGCAATCTAAAATGGCCGCAGACAAAGATTCGAAAGACAGGGCTATTCAAAAACGGCACAGGTTGGTGTTCGAACGCAACTACTGGCGGGGAAAATATGCACGGTTTACAATGGATGATGTACCCGAAGGTTTTAAAAACAGTCAGCTGGTGGATATCGGTATTATAACCAAATATTCAAAAATTTATTTAAATACCCTTTTTGAAAAGGTTTATACTGTTAAAGGCAGTATTGTGGCCGACTTTAGGGTAATGTGGGGCATACAGGATGAATTTGTGAAAAAGGAAAGAATAAATCACATCCACCATTGTGTCGATGCCATAGTAATAGCTTGTATTAATAAGGAAAACTATGAGAAACTGGCCGCCTATTATCATGAACAGGAACAGAAATGGTTAAAAAACGACCATTCAAAACCAGCTTTTAATAAGCCCTGGGAAACTTTTGCCGAAGACATGAAAGAAATAGAAAAAGAAGTATTTGTGTCACATTATACACCTGATGTGCTTCATAAACAAACGAAACGAAAGTTGAGAAAAAGAGGAAAAATAATAATGAAAAATGGCAGGCCTGTTTATTTACAGGGGGATACTGTTAGAGGGAGCCTTCACAAAGACACTTTCTATGGGGCTATCGAAAGGCCGGTGTTGAACAAAGACGGCATTGAAGAGAAACAAATTAAATATGTGGTACGCAAATCCCTGATTAATATTAAAGCAAGCGAAATTGAAAAAATTGTTGATGATAAGGTAAAAGAAGTGGTGGCGCGTGCTGTTGAAGAAAAAATACTTATTATTTCGGCTAGCGATGGACAACTCAATAAAATAAACGGTAAAATCTGGCTCAACGAACAAAAGGGCGTTGAAGTAAAAAAAGTGAGAATATATCAGCCCATGGTGACTAACCCCATCCACCTGAAAAAACAAAGGGATAAATCCTTACTAAAGCCCAAACCATACAAGGAACATTATCATGTAATGAACGATGGCAATTACCTGATGGCTATTTACGAAGGCCTCGATAAAAAAGGTAAAATAAAACGCGATTTTGAAATAAGAAGCAAACTCGAAGCCGGTGAATATTATAAACTTTCTGTAAAAAAGTTTATTAACCAACAGGATGTTAGCCCAAATGAAGGCCTTTTACCCTTGGTTAAATCAGCTAATAACATTGAAATGCCCCTCAAAGCCATTATCAAAATTGGCACAATGGTTATTCTTTGGGAAAAATCACCTGAGGAAGTATGGGATTTGTCTATATCAGATATTAATAAAAGAATTTATAAAATTATTGGTCTTTCCAATCAAAGAATAACTTCATCCTCTGGAAACATTAATGAATATGCAACTATAGTAATGCGGTATACGCAGGAAGCGAGGCCAGGCACAGATTTAAAAGTGATGGATGGCGCTTTTCAAACGGGTGAGGAGTTTAAAGCTCAAAGAAAAATGAATCATAATCAATTTAATGCACTTGTGGAAGGCTATGATTTTAAAATAACAGCTACAGGAAAAATAATCAGGATAAAATAAAAATGTTAAAACGCACATTGTTTTTTGCTAATCCCTGTTGGCTGAGTTTGAAAAACAGTCAACTCGTCGTACAAAACAAAGATGAGGAAAATACAGCAACCATTCCCATTGAAGATATTGGTTTTGTGGTGCTCGAAAATATGCAGATTCAGGTTAGCTTGCCCGCACTTGAAGCATTGGTAAGCAATAATGTTGCTGTTGTGTTTTGTAATGCGCGTATGCACCCCCAATCCATGCTGCTAAACCTCGATGGTAATAATATTCAGAGCGAATTGTTCCGCGACCAGATAAACGCCAGCCTCCCCCTTAAAAAGAACTTGTGGAAACAAACTGTCGAAGAAAAAATCATGAACCAGGCGCGCCTCTTAGGCCTCTTAGGTAGGGTTAATGGCGATTTGGAAGCGCTGGCTAAAGATGTTAAGTCAGGAGATTCGGAAAATAGAGAAGGCGCTGCTGCACGAATGTATTGGCCACGACTGTTTGGAAAAGGGTTCATGCGCGACCGCTTTGGCGCCTATCCAAATCCGCTGCTGAATTACGGTTATGCAATTTTAAGAGCTGCTGTGGCAAGGGCCTTATCGGGCTCAGGACTATTGCCTACCCTCGGCATACACCATCATAATAAATACAACGCCTATTGCCTGGCCGACGATATAATGGAACCCTACCGGCCATTTGTTGACAGAAGGGTGCATGCTGTTTTTTCTAAGGATAAGGATGTGGTTATCTTAACAAAAGAACATAAATCAGAGCTGTTGCAGTTGCTTGCCGATGATACTTATATAGATTCAAACCGTCGCCCTTTAATGCTGGCGCTTTCACAAACAACAGCATCGCTTGCAAAATGTTTTACGGGTGAAGTAAAGTCATTGAAATATCCAATGTTAAAATAATATGGAGCAAATTCGTTTAAATGCCTATCATATCATGTGGTTATTTGTTTTTTTTGATTTGCCGGTACTCGAAAAAAAAGAAAGAAAAGATGCCGCATTGTTCCGCAAAAATTTGTTGAAAGATGGGTTTACTATGCTTCAGTTTTCTGTTTATATTCGTAATTGTGCCAGCCGCGAAAGCGCCGATATTCATATAAAAAGGGTAAAAACTTTTATTCCCGACAAGGGGCAGGTCAGTATTCTGGCTGTTACCGACAAACAGTATGGAGCTATTGTTAATTTTTGGGGTAAAAAAACACAACCTTTACCCGCAACACCGCAACAATTAGAGTTTTTTTAATTTTTTTAGTTCTTTGACATTATAGAAATCGTATTTTTGCTGCATCAAACCACTTCACTGGCGCTGCTGATACATTTTTTTGTTTTATGAAAATGGTTACATGCCTTTGTTGAATAAGGTTTTCGCACACAATGTTGTGGTTTGATGTAAAAATGGATTGATAAACACCAACGCTTTGAAGCCTTGAGTACCGAAAAGGTTGTGGTTTGATGTAAAAATGGATTGATAAACACCAATGAGTCTTATTGCATAAGCTTGGGCTATGTTGTGGTTTGATGTAAAAATGGATTGATAAACACCGCTTGCCATCGGGCAAAAAATACATCCCAAGTTGTGGTTTGATGTAAAAATGGATTGATAAACACCATTATATGGGTCGTTGTATGAAACATATAAGTTGTGGTTTGATGTAAAAATGGATTGATAA
This sequence comes from Bacteroidota bacterium, assembly GCA_022708385.1. Classification (GTDB taxonomy): domain Bacteria; phylum Bacteroidota; class Bacteroidia; order Bacteroidales; family PXBB01; genus JAKIYU01. The sequence goes on from JAKIYU010000007.1 coordinate 8,990, forward strand.
ACACCACAATTATTTTATTTTTTTTCAAAACAGGGTTGTGGTTTGATGTAAAAATGGATTGATAAACACCGGGGGAGGCAATGGAGGAGGTCATACAATTGTTGTGGTTTGATGTAAAAATGGATTGATAAACACCGATAAAGACATTAACGAATCATTAAACGATGTTGTGGTTTGATGTAAAAATGGATTGATAAACACCCCCATTTCTGCGATTAATAAATTTATTCAGTTGTGGTTTGATGTAAAAATGGATTGATAAACACCGAAAAAGATTTATTAAACAAAAATCATATGTTGTGGTTTGATGTAAAAATGGATTGATAAACACCATAGCAAAAATTTTTTAAGAGATAGTTTGGTTGTGGTTTGATGTAAAAATGGATTGATAAACACCTTAGATAGGTTACACTATACAAGGTGGTTTGTTGTGGTTTGATGTAAAAATGGATTGATAAACACCTATTAATGACAACAGGTATAAGAATCGAACGTTGTGGTTTGATGTAAAAATGGATTGATAAACACCATTACAGCAGTAGGAACATACTGGAGGCTTGTTGTGGTTTGATGTAAAAATGGATTGATAAACACCATCCTGAAAAAAAGGACTTGTGGTTGTATGTTGTGGTTTGATGTAAAAATGGATTGATAAACACCCTTGCTGGTTCTTCCTATCCCATTTCTGCGGTTGTGGTTTGATGTAAAAATGGATTGATAAACACCAGTTGAATATTTGAATTTTATACAAGTACAGTTGTGGTTTGATGTAAAAATGGATTGATAAACACCCCTTTTATAGGAGTAGTGCGAATAATGTTAGTTGTGGTTTGATGTAAAAATGGATTGATAAACACCAATGGATAAGCAGTATAGATGGCACGATTAGTTGTGGTTTGATGTAAAAATGGATTGATAAACTACAAATTTTAAGTACTTCACACTTTTTACACTGAGAACAGTATAACGAAGTCGAAGTGCAAACTTCAAACTGTATTCAGGCAGGGGAAGTTAAGAGTTAAGAGTTCAGAGTTCAGAATTCGGAGTTTTTAAGAAGTGCCACATCCGAAAAGCCAACTCCGAAACTGACACAGTTTAATGAACACTCCTTCTAACTCCTAATTCCTAACTCCGAACTTTAGTTCACTTTATCCTGGATAGCTGTCGGGTCGAAGTGCCAAAGTGCAGCCCCCTCCATATTCCCCTATCCCCTTATCCCTATATTCCCCCTTTTCCCTCAAATATTCAAAAAAAATCTTATCTTTACAAATTGTTTTTTAAATATTACTTATTCCTCATTTATTGGTAAAACCCATGAAACTATGATACCTGCCGATATTTACAAACCCAAGAACCATATCCGTATTGTAACAGCTGCTTCTCTTTTCGATGGGCACGATGCTTCTATCAATGTTATGCGACGCATTTTACAGTCAACAGGGGCCGAAGTCATCCATCTGGGCCATAACCGCTCCGTAATGGAAATTGTCGATTGCGCCGTGCAGGAAGATGTGCAGGCTATTGCTGTTACGTCTTATCAGGGAGGTCATATCGAGTTTTTTAAATATATGTACGACGTTTTGCAGGAAAAAGGCTTTGGCGATATAAAAATATTTGGTGGCGGTGGCGGTGTTATCCTGCCTGAAGAAATGGATGAGTTGCATGCCTATGGCATTACGCGTATTTATTCTCCCGACGATGGCCGTGCTATGGGCCTGCAGGGTATGATAAACGACGTGCTCATGAAATCCGACTTTGCACGGGGCGAAACGCTCGGCTTTAACATAGAGGATGTGATAAAAAAGGATTATAAGGCTTTGTCAAAACTTATTTCTGTTATCGAAAACTTTCCCGATACCCATGCCGCCCTTATAAGCCAGGTTAATGAACAGGCAGCACTCTCCAAAGTGCCTGTGCTGGGAATTACAGGTACAGGCGGTGCCGGTAAATCCTCACTCATCGACGAGTTTATCCAGCGCTTCCTTCACGATTTGTTTGTGTGGACCCTTCTAAACGCAAAACAGGAGGCGCCCTGCTGGGCGACAGGATACGTATGAACGCCATCAACAACAACCGTGTGTTTCTGCGCTCTATGGCCACACGCGAGTCGAACCTGAGCCTCGCACGCTATGTCAGAGAAACGGTGAACGCCTTTAAAATTTCAGGCTTCGACCTCATTATCCTCGAAACATCCGGCATAGGCCAGTCCGACACAGCAGTGGTGGACCACAGCGATATGTGCCTCTATGTGATGACGCCCGAATACGGCGCCCCCTCGCAACTCGAAAAAATCGATATGCTAGAGTATGCCGACATTATTGCCATCAATAAGTTCGATAAGAGAGGTGGCATGGACGCCCTGCGCGATGTGAAGAAACAATTCCAGCGCAACCACCGCCTCTTCGACCAACCCTACGAAAATATGCCCGTGTATGGCACCATTGCTTCCCAGTTCAACGATGCAGGGGTCAATGTTTTCTACACCGCTCTTATTGCAAAGCTTAACGAAAAGCTTGGCACGGGTTTCTGTTGTACCGGTAGCAGCGCCTATGAAATGTCCGAAAGAATTTACATCATACCTCCGCAGCGCGTACGCTACCTAGCCGAAATTTCGGAAACAGTAAGAAGTTACAACAACTGGGCACAGCAACAGGCTGATGTAGCACAGCAACTTTACGCCGCAAATCTGTCCCTTTCCATGCTGAACGAAGACGATACCTCAGGAAAGGAAACCCTTAAAGCCAAAATTAAAGAACTCGAAGAAAAACTCGACGGTGTCAGTAAAAAACTGCTCGATAGCTGGGAACAGAAGGTGAAAGCCTATAAAGATGAATACTACAGCTATAAAGTGAGGGATAAGGAAATAAAAATAAAAACGCATACCAAAACGCTTTCGCATCTTGATATTCCTAAAATATCCCTACCCAAATATAAAGCATGGGGCGATATTCTTAAATGGAACCTCAAAGAAAACGTTCCCGGCGAATTTCCCTATGTGGCCGGTGTTTTTCCGTTTAAAAGAGAAGGCGAAGACCCCACGCGCATGTTCGCCGGCGAAGGCGGCCCCGAACGCACCAACAAACGTTTTCATTACCTTTCCAAGGGCATGCCCGCCAAACGCCTATCTACCGCTTTCGATTCGGTAACCCTCTACGGTAACGACCCCGGTATGCGACCCGATATTTACGGCAAAATCGGCAATTCGGGCGTCTCTATCTGCTGCCTCGACGATGCCAAAAAACTTTATTCAGGCTTTAACCTTTCCGACCCGGCCACTTCCGTTTCCATGACCATCAACGGGCCGGCGTCGATTATGGTGGGCTATTTTATGAATACAGCCATTGACCAGCAGTGCGAATTGTACATCAAAGAACATGGGCTCGAAAAAGAAGTGAACGATAAAATTGAGGCCATTTATCGCGAAAAAGGCACCCAAAGGCCAGCCTATCAGGGCGAACTCCCCGAGGGCAACAACGGACTGGGTCTTATGCTGCTCGGTGTTACTGGCGACCAGGTACTCCCTGCTGATGTCTATCAGAAAATTAAAGAGTGCACCCTTGCTACTGTGAGAGGTACTGTGCAGGCCGATATACTCAAAGAAGATCAGGGCCAAAACACCTGTATTTTCTCTACCGATTTCTCTCTTAAACTTATGGGCGACGTACAGGAGTATTTCATCAACAGCAATGTGCGTAACTTTTATTCCGTTTCCATTTCCGGTTACCATATTGCCGAAGCAGGCGCCAATCCTATTTCGCAACTGGCTTTCACTCTGGCCAATGGTTTTACCTATGTCGAATATTATCTCTCCAGAGGCATGGACATCGATAAATTTGCCCCCAACCTCTCTTTCTTTTTCTCCAATGGCATCGACATAGAGTTTTCGGTGATTGGCCGCGTGGCTCGTGGCATCTGGTCAAAAGCCATGAAAAACAAGTACAAAGGCAACAGCCGCTCCCAACAGCTCAAATACCATATCCAGACCTCCGGCCGCTCGCTGCATGCCCAGGAGATCGGGTTCAACGATATACGTACTACGCTACAAGCCCTCTACGCTATTTACGATAATTGCAACTCACTCCATACCAATGCTTACGATGAGGCCATTACCACACCCACTGAGGAATCGGTGCGCAGGGCTATGGCCATACAAATGATTATCAACCACGAACTGGGGCTGGCCAAAAACCAAAATCCCATGCAGGGTTCTTTTATCATCGAAGAACTCACCGAACTGGTAGAAGAAGCCGTGCTGGCTGAATTCGACCGGATTTCAGAAAGAGGAGGCGTGCTTGGCGCTATGGAAACAGCTTACCAGAGAAGCAAAATTCAGGACGAATCGCTGTATTACGAACACCTTAAACATACCGGAGAACTCCCGATAATGGGGGTTAATACATTCCTGTCGTCCGATGGCTCACCTACGGTCATTCAGGGTGAAGTTATCCGCTCAACCGAACAGGAAAAGCAATACCAGATTAATATGCTGGAACAACTCCATAAAACCCATGCCGACAAAGCCCATGTATTGCTTGCCGAACTCAAGAAAACCGCCCTGAATAATAAAAATATTTTTGAGCAGCTCATGGAAGTATCCAAATTCTGCTCCATCGGGCAAATCACACAAGCCCTTTACGAAGTGGGCGGCCAGTACAGGAGAAACATGTAACATCCCCCGAATGATCCGCCATCCCGTCATTACTGAAAATTTTGTGGGCAATGATATTGTAAGCCTCTGTGATACTAAAAACATAGCAGGATTCAGCAATACCGCCTACCTTAAAAAATTTCTTACCGCAAAAGAATTTAACAGGTTTACCGGCTTGACTCCCGATACTGTTATACTGGCCGCCCTTCTCTGGTCGTACAAGGAATGCGCTTATAAAATAATGCTGCAGAAAGGCTTTTCAGATGCTTTTGCTCCTGCATTGTACGAAGTAAGCGAAATAAAAATTTTTGAGGAGCATAAAGACGGCATAAAAACAGCGTACACTAGGGTGAATTACAAAAATAACCTCTTTTTTTGCCGCTCTCTTATAACCGGTAAATATCTGCACTCTATAGCCTGCACTTCATTACCTGAGCCCGACAGAATAGCTTCGTATATCACAGAGCTTACCCCCGAACAAGGCAACGAAGTCAGCCACTTTACATACCAATTGCTGCTTGCAGATATTGCCGCTCATTATGGTATAGATAAAAACGCATTGCAGATACATAAAGATACTAAAGGCTGCCCGTTAATTTTTGAAAAAAATAAACCGCTTCCGCTTTCATTTTCTGTCAGCCACGATGGAAATTTTACTTCCTTTGCGTTTATAAAAAAATAAAAAAATATGAATGCTGCTTCTGGACCTGTTAAATTAAGCGTTGTTGTCATTACGCACAATCACGAAGCATTCATCGCAAAAACACTGGACAGCATTCTTATGCAGCAGGTTGATTTTAATTATGAAATTATTATAGGTGACGATGCGTCAACAGATAAAACACCCGACATTATTAAGAGGTATGCAGGGCAATATCCCCAACGTATTAAAATAATCACTGCATCCCATAGTCAAGGCCCTTGCAGGATGGCAGCTCTTGGCTTTGATATGTGTTCCGGTACATACCTGGCCTGGCTCGATGGCGACGATTACTGGTCGTACAATATGAAGCTGAAAATTCAGGTGGATTTTCTCGATAACAACCCCCTGTATGCTGGTTGTTTTCACGATGCCATAATCGTGTCAGATAACAAAACCTCAGAGGGGAAATACGATACTTCATATTACACCCAATGGAAATTCTTTTCCCAGTTCAACCGCTACACGCCCGACTTTTACCCCTGGCAACTCCTGGCGCGCGAACTCATACCCACAGCAGCCCTTGTTTGCCACAAAGATTTGTTGAACAGGGAAATTTTTGAAACCATAAAAGAGTTTAACCTTTCTGTAAACTGGATGCTGCAGTTGTATGTTATCCGAAACAGCCGGTTCAGGTATTTTAACGAGACATGGTCTATATATAACGACCACAGGGAAGGTATTTCAAAAAAAACATCCCGCATCGACTTTAAAAAAAATAACATTACTTTTCTGAAAATGCTGCGCTACGACCCCTATTATGCCTATTTGCGAAAAGATATTTATAAAGCGCTCACAAAAGAATATTACCAGCTTCTCGACATTTACAAGGGTCAAAAAAGTAAAATAATAAAACTCACCTTGGCTTACTTCCGGTATGAGCTTTTAAAAATATTTTCAGAATTGTTTTATTTCTTCAGAAAAGCAGAATAGACCTTTTAATAGAACAGGTGACGGTTGTCGGTAACTTTATATATGTCTTCGAGCGCCTTAAAAACTTCGTACGATGCCCTTTGCATAAAAAAGTTCTGAAGCATTTTTATAGTGGATGTATAATCGGTTATAGCAGGGGCTTCATAAAACTCGTTCACTTTTACAATAAAAACACCATTACCACCTGCAATTGGTTTTGAAATAACACCTTTGCTTAGCGCAAAGGCAGTTCCAATAACTTCGGGTTCAGGCCCTATGGCAGGGAGGTTATACGAAGAAAATTTTATCATCTCGCCTTTTTCAACAGGTGTATTTAGTTTTTGAGAAAGCAATTCCATAGTGCTGGCAGCCGTTTGCACACCCTTAATTTTTTCGGTCAGCATATCAATCTTTTTGTTTCTGATTGCAAGGGGCTCAATCTTGTCTTTTATGACATCGAGTGCAGGTATTCCTTTGGGCTGACGATGCTTAAGAATGGCAATAACGTATTTGCTATCCACATCAAATACTTTTGAAATCTGGTTTATTTCTGTTTCTTCGTTAAAGGCCCAGCGTACTATTTCGCGGGGTGATTTGAGACCGGGAATGTTATTGTCCATTATTTTAACAGCTTCAGCTATTCTTTTTGGCCTGCCTGCTTCAATAAGAGCTTTGTCGAACTGCTCAACAGTTTTATTGTCGGCAATAAACTGGGTGGCTTCGCTGTAAACTTTCTGATAGGTATCGCTGCTCGGCTCCAGCAAGCGCTGTATCATTGCCACTTTTATTTTCTTTACTGCAGCAGCCTGGTCGCTAATATATAATACATGATAACCAAAAACTGTTTTAACCACTACGATATCGTTTTTCTTGCCTTTAAAACAGGCCTCATTAAACTCGGGAACCATCATACCATCCGAAAACCAGCCCAAATCACCCTGTTTTTCCTTTAAGCTTTCATCTTCCGAAAACTGTAAAGCAAACTCGCCAAATTTAGCGGCTTGTTTTTTAACCACATTAAAAATACTGTCGGCTTTTACTTTGGCTTCATCTTCGGTACGGGTAACCGTTTCGGGGGCACCCTGGGCGCCTTTGTAACGGATAAGTATATGACTGGCCTTCACCGAATCGGGACGTGTTTGGAAATCAATAACCCTGGCCAGGTAATAATTATTATTATCAACCAGCGGGCCGAGTGTTGTGCCCACAGGCGAATTAAATATGAGCGAATCAAACATCACGGTCAATTGGTCCTGTTTTTTGTAAGTGCTGTCGTAACGCATGTCCGAATTAGCATTTACAATATAGGCAAGGTCTTCGGTTTTTGAAAACTCTTCCTTAATGCCATTAATTTCTTCTTCAATTTTAGCCCTGTCTTCTTTCGAGGGTTCTATGTCAAAAACAACATATTCGATATCGCAAAAAGATTCTTTTACATTAAATTCGTGCTTGTGTTCTTCATAAGCCTTTTTAATATCTTTTTCGGTGGGTTTTATGGTCTCATCGGGTATGGTTTTATAACGCAACAGGATGTATTCAATATCGGCCGATTTGTTTTTGTCGATATAATCTCGCATGGCAAATGCCTTGGGTACAAAGTAGGCATTGCGTATAAGGGTGAGATATTTTGTGTTAATACGCTCTTCTTTGATGGCTTTTTCGAGGTTTAACCATTGCTTCTTTACCTCAGGCTCTCTTTGGTCAAGGGTTTGAAGAAAATTCATAACCACCTGCGGATTAAAAGCGCCTGTTTTGGGGTCGGAAAAGCTTTGTAAAATGTAATAGTGTGGGTTTTTCCCCTGTACAAGGTCGAAAAGCTCATCGGTTGTTACTGTTATACCCAGAGACTCAAGCTCTTTATTAAGAATAATTTCCTTAACAAGATTTTTCCACGACTCCATTTTTATTTCATAGAGGTTCTCGGCGGTAAGTTCTAAGTTCTTATTCTGCTCTGTAATCTGTTGAAGATATTCTTCAGCTTTTGCTTCAAATTCAGCGTAAGTTACCTTTTCACCGGCAATTTCACCTACGTTCTCCATCTTGCCACGGTTTGATTTTTTAAGAAAATCTCCAAGTACAAATGAGGCCAGAGCAATACCCACAATAGCTATAAGTAATCCCGAACGTTTTCTAATTTTTCCGATAATAGCCATAATTCTTTTATTTTATTTTAAGGGTGCAAATTTACAATAGAATTTTTAATAATAATTATATTGTATGAATTTATTCATTATTTATTTTCAAATGAACCAGTTCTATTTTTGTTTCCGATACGGCTGATATCGTAAATTCAAATGGGGGGATGCTTATCAGACTGCCTTTCTTAGGAATGCTTTCATAATGCGAAATAATAAGCCCTGCAAGTGTTTCATAGTCGTCGCCGGTAGGAAGGTTTAGGTTGTACTTTTCGTTAATGTAGTCAATTTCCATACGTCCCGAAAACGAGTACTCGTTTTCGGAAATTTTTTTATCCGTCAATTCGTCCCAATCATATTCGTCTTCTATTTCACCAAAAATTTCTTCAACAAGGTCTTCGATAGTAAGTATGCCCGATGTACCTCCAAACTCATCGACCACCACGGCTATGCTTTTATTCTGCTTGATAAAGGTTGTAAGCAATTTATCGGCTGTCATCGACTCGGGTACAATAAGTATAGGACGCAATACAGATTTTATTTTTTCAGGGTTCCTGAATATGTCGTAGGTATGCACATAACCTACGATATTATCAATGTTTTCGTCGTATATCAGTATTTTCGACAGCCCGCTTTCAATAAATTTATGCCTGAGCAATGCCACATCGTCGTTTATTTCTGTGGCAATAATTTCAGGACGTGGTATCATGCACTCACGCAGCTTTATATGAGGCAGGTCGCGGGCATTCTGAAAAATCTGTACCTCGTTTTTAATAAGTGAATCTTTGGCCGAGTGCTGTGCATACTCAGCAATGTAATGGTCAATATCTATAGGCGAAAACACTTGCTTATGTGTCGAAATATCCAAACGTAATATGTATCTGACTACTATCTGTGAAAATTTAATGATGAAAAAAGTAACCGGAAATATTACGATGTATATTAAAAATGTAAATACTGAGAAAAAATTCAGTATGCGGTTGGCGTAATTTCGGAAAAATATTTTAGGCAGAAATTCCGCTGTTAATAGAATTATAAAGGTCGAAATCGTTGTTTGTATTATAAGTTTTAGGGTTTCTGAATTTTGTACAGAGGGGAAATAATGAATAATCCCAGGCTCAAGAGTTTTTGCCATAAAAATACCATAAATAACCATGGATATGTTATTGCCAACGAGCACCATGGCTATAAATGCAGAGGGTGTATTCATAAACCGCGACAGTATTTTGCCTGAAAGAACGCCTCTTCTTTTATCGAGCTCAATTTTGAGTTTGTTAGCAGTGATAAAGGCTATTTCAATACCTGAAAAAAAGGCAGAAAACAACAAGGTAACCACAATTATTATCCAATAAACGCCTGTCATCTTACCGGTTTTTCTTTCACATTGTCTTCTTTTATGGTAAAGCTTCCCTTGGGTTTTCTGATGATCCACTTGTCGAATCGTTCATCCGACTCAAAACCTTCGCCAAACAAAACTTCGTCGGGTGTGGTTATTTTTACAAAAACATCAGAATAAATAATGGCTTTTTTTTCATCCCAAAATAAGCATTCGGTATTGAGTTGTTCATGTTTTTCATTAACAACGATAACATTATTCCGCGCCTCGGTAATTTTTTCGTTTTCATAACTGATAGCGTAATTGGCCTTGAGGTGCGATGTTACATGCATCAGGGAGTCGTAAAAAAATACCTCAACACCTTTGGGCATTTCCATGTACGGGCGTTCACCCAGATATCTTTCAAGCAGGGGTGTTTTAAGCTGAACAAGAATTTTGCTGTTTTCACTGTAAATCAGTTTAATATTTTTTGATATTTCAAAAGGGGAATTGTCTTTTGCAGTAAGCGTGTTGATGGTTTCAATATTGTTTTCGCACGAAAACAGTAAGGCTGCTGTAATTGATACAGCAGCCACTAAATATAAACTTTTTAAAACAGTATTGGAGGTGTGCATTAAAAATTTACCTTACTGTTGTGGTCTCGTTAATCCAGCATCCAACGGTGTAAGATTGGCCTTTTTGAAGGTTATAGAAAAAAATGGTTTCATCGTTAGGGAAATACTGCGACCAAGTCTGAATCAACTGAGTTGCTACACTTTCGACCGATGGGTCAATATTTTTGGCCTTGATAAATTTATCAACGGCAGCCCAGTAAGCTACTTTTTTCTCCAGCTCATTATCGCCGCAACTGGCTGCTGATGAAGCATACATATTGCCAATGAGTATTAAAGGGCGGCCATCGTTGGGGCGTATTTCAAGTGCTTGTAAAGCATAGGACCTTGCCCTCACATACTGGTTGAGGTTGCGGTAATAATTTTCGGCCAGTTGCAGTAGGGCATCGGCCTTTTTATCGTTGTCGTCTTCTTTAAAAAGTTTCACGGCTTCTTGTAGATATTCTGCTGCTTTGGTGTATTGTTTTCGGGCAAGCAGCATTTTGCCCATAAGATAGGCTGAATTTGCCGTTGGTTCAATTTTATGCAGGCTTTCTGTAGCTTTAAAATACAGTTCTTCTTCTGTGCAATTAAACTTACTCAGCATGGTTGATATTTTTACCAGGAGTTCCTTATTGTCAGGTGTTTGTTCATATTTCTTTGTATAAATTCCAACAAGGTCGGGACAAGTGGCCAGCGGAGAAAAAAGCAGTTCAACATTGGCCTTGGTAGGGTTGAAAAAAGCGCTGTCTTTCAGATTATTTTTCAGGTTGTAATCAATAATATCTGATGCAGTAATATAGGCGTCGATGATAATGCTTTTACCGTATTTTTCGTTGGCGCTCAGTTTAATGGCTGACTGGAAGTAAGAAGTAAGGACATCGGCTTTTGTGGCATTTTTTTCCATCTCTATGGATTTGTTCAGGAATTTATAAGCATCTTCCAGTCTCGAAGGGCTCATGGCTAAGAGGTCAATGCCTTTTCGGCCCAATACAAAACCTTCTCTGCCAAATGCTTTAATGCGCTGGTCATAAATCATCATCAGGGTATCTACCAGTTTTTCTTTCTTTTCGGCGTTTTTCTCAGCATTGAACAATTCTTTAAATATGACAACACCATCAAGGTACATGTTCTGGCTCGATATAGGGCAATTAAAGAATACCCAGCGCCAGGGTTCTAAAGCATCGTTGATGTTTTTCTGACGGAAGAATTCACGGTAAATAGATAGATTTCTCACACAGGTAACACTGTCTTTTCCATATTTAGGTTCATCATCACCCGACAATAAAGAAGCATTTAATGTGCATTTATTGTTCGAAAAAAGAGATTCGAATGAAATGTTTTCAGCGCCAACCCTGGCGACAAATAAGAGCAGTCCTGCACATAAGGTTAAAAAATTTATCTTTTTCATTTTAATCTGTTTTTTTTTATTCGTATTTTCGTTTAATAAACCATCTCTCATATATGGAGAGAGAGCAGGAAACAAGTGCGAATGTTTCTTTGATAAGGTTGTTTTCTGTGGTGCCTCTCTGACCAAGTTCAACCCCGAAATTTATCGTTGACTTGCTTCGCTGCATGGGGAAGGCAAACCCAAAACTTATGCCATATTCGTTTAATTGAGAATTGCGGAGTTGCAGGTAAGTTTGTGCGTAACGCAAGCCAAAACGGTACGTTGTTTTGTTCCAGAAACTCGTGCCTGAAGGGTTTGAAGGGAAAAAACTCATGCCAACCGAAGCCTGCATGCTGTTGCTTAACGAATCAACATGTCCAAAAGACGAAAATTCGTTCCATTTTTGTGTTTTATAGTCGACACCGATAAGCCACTTGTTATTCTTTTTAAAGGTAATCCCGCCACCTATGTATGGTGGGAGGACTATGTCGCCCTTTTGGGCGCTGTTTTCAAGCGTGTCCTTTATATAAGTGGAACCGTAAGTAAGGCCGGAGAAAGATTCGGTAAGAATATATTCTTTGGCATTAAGTTTAGATTTTAATCCGGTTATCAGGCCAACAGATAAACAATTGTTGTTTTTGAATTTTTTTTCATAGAGCAGACCGTAATCAAGAATGACATCGCTGACCTTGGTTTCGTTGGCCTCTCGAATACTGTACATGTTGACACTTTCCGGAAAAGTTATTGTCCGTATTTTGTTAAGTGAGCCAAAAAGATATGATGTGTTGAAACCGACCGACAGCCCTTTAATAAGTTTCACGGAGGCACCCCCATAAACTTTATTAAAGCCGCCTTCTCCTTTGAAAAAATATTTTATGTCGCCAATGTCAGTAATTTGGGCGCTGTCGGTAATGCTGTAGCCTATGTTGCTAAAGGGTAGCAGGCCAAAACTGCAGGCAAAGCGTTTTGAAACAGGGAACCCAAAGAGTAAATAATTGAGCGACAGATTGCTGGTATAAACCGAAGTGGTCTGGTTTCGCATTTGAGCAAAAATACCATTAATACCCCCTTCAAAAATAAAAGAAGTTGTGTCAAAGGCACTGTATGTGGCAGGATTACTGATATTTATGAAATCATTGTTGCTGTTAGCCAAACACATTCCGCCCATCGACATGGCTTTGATGCTGTAATTTGAATTAATTTGTCCAAGCCCGTATCTTGAATAGGGAGAACGGATATTGGTTTGGGCACAAACCGACAAAATATTAATCAGAAAAATTCCTGTAATTAGTTGGATACGTATGTTCGGAAATGATGTCATCAAGCGCCTTAAAGTCTTTACTTAAGCTGTTTTTTATTATAATTTAATATGATATTTAAACCCAAAGTTACAATATTTGGCACTGCAAAGATGCGCATTTTTAATTCTTTATCCAAATTTTTCATGTCTCCTCCCGAGATAATGACTTTTAAAGAAGTATGTCGTTTTTTATATTTATTAATCATATCTGAAATTTCCGAAGATATACCATTAAATACACCGGATAAAATTGATTCCTCTGTGTTTTTTCCTGTCAGAAAATTTATTTTTCTGCTTTTTATTAACGGTAATTTTTCGGTAAAAGTGTTTAAAGCTTTAAAACGCATCTCATATCCGGGCGAAATACTCCCCCCGCAATAAACATTGTTTTTATTAACAAAATCATATTTAATGCAGGTTCCCATATCTATGCACAATACATTTTTCGATTTAAACAGGCTGCTGGCACCTACTGCTGCTGCCAGCCTGTCCTTGCCCAATGTTTCGGGGGTTTTATATTGCGAAAGAACAGGCACCGGTACGGTGTGATCGAAAAAAATGAAGGTGTAATGCTGTTTTAAAAAACGGATAATTTCTTCAGGATAAGTTGATACAGTGCAAAGAATGCACGCATCAATCAAGCCTGATAATTGGTTTTTAAAAAGGAATGTATTGAGCAATCTGATGTTTAATCGGCGGTAACGTGCTGTAACAACTGTTTTTTCATTTTCAAACACAGCCACTTTTGTATAAGAATTCCCAATGTCAATTACAAGGTTCATTGAATTTTAAAATGGGCGTTTTTTATTTTTTATCTGACTGAAAAAATAAAAGCCTGATATAAACCAGGCTTTTATTCAAAAACATACAAAATAATTAGCGGGTAATGATGAGTTTGCCATTTTTAGTCTGGCCGTTCATTATTACAGTATAGAAATATACACCGCTTTCAATGGTGTTTGAGGCATCCCATGAAATAATCTGGGAACCGGCATCAAGTGTGGTTGATGTGGTATAAATTTCCTTTCCGTTAATGTCTTTAATACTTAAAATAACATCGTCAGCCTGTTCGGTATTAAAAGCAAAGGATATGTTGCCGTTTGAAGGATTGGGATAAGCTTCAAAAATAATATCGTTATGATTTATCTGGCTTGTCGAAGTTGATTGTTCTATGTCGGTAGCAAAACGTGAAGTGATTTGCTTGGTGTTGATATATTGAATATAAATACCGGTTACGTCAACAGTGTAGGTGGGCACAGGGCTTCCGATATAATCGGCGTCGAAAAAGTTTGTCCTGAAAACGATGGTGCCGGTGGCGTCGGTCAGGTTGTAATTCTGATTGGTTGCGAAATTGCCGGTAGGGTTGGCAAAGCTGGCATTCAGGATTTTGATGAGTTTGGCCTGGTCGTCGGGAACAACCTGGCTTACAGTCTTAAGATGGGCTACTACCACATTACCTGTAGAAGTAGCAGCGCCCGGGTTAACGGTTGGTGTAAACTGAAGCATCTGGTTATAAACGGTAAGTGTTCCAATAATGTTGGTAATGCCGTCGCCAATGTTGTAAGGGGTGTTCATTACATTGTTGAAGTCATCAATCATAATAGCAGCAGTGGCATCTTGAACAAATTTCTGGTTTCTGTACGTTTGTTTGTAAGATAAAACGGCTTCACCTGTAAGTCGGTAAACGGTGCCGTCGGTAAGACCTGCGCGCAGGGCTGCAATATTGGCCACATCAACTACAGTCATTGTTGAAGGATTGAACTGTACCTTGTAATCCTGTGTGGTGGTGCCATCTTCAGCTACTACGTGAACGGTAGTTGTTCTTTGGAGTGAGTCGGTAGAAGTAACATCGGCGGCCGGTGTTACGGTTGCTGTAGCAAAGGGATGTGTGGTTGTGGCTGTTACAGTAGGTGTTGTGGTGGCGCCATAGGGGAGCTGTACAGTGTAGTAAAACACTGTGGGGCTGAAAGCAGGAACAAGCGGCGTAACACTACTGGTGAGACTGCTGAGTGTCGCATCATTGCTTACAGAGGTGGCTACGTTAAATACTACATTGTAGGTATTATTCTGTGTTTGATCCTGGGAAACCACATAGACCACCGTGGTTCTGTCGGCTGCATTGGCCGAAGTGACATCTGTTGCAGGAGTAATGGTTACCGTAGCTAGCGGGTTGCTGGGTGTGGCTGTAACTGTAG
>JAKIYU010000181.1 GCA_022708385.1 Bacteroidota bacterium
CTTATCGTTTAGTAAAAGATAATGGGGGCATGTCTCGGCAAAGATATGCTTTTGCTTCCCTCTGGCCTTTTTGATAAGCAAAGCGGCCTTTTGGGTGGATACGTGCACGATGTAAAGCGGCGTTTGCGTTATGCCGGCCATCATCAACACCCTGTTAACGGCTTCGGCTTCTGTATCGGCGGGGCGAGTCAGCGCGTGGTTGAGGGCATTAAGCCTGCCGGCCTTTAGGGCTTCTTCCTGCAACACATCAATCACTTCGCCATTTTCGCAGTGACACAGCACCACGGCACCCATATCGCTGGCAGTCCTGAGTGTTCTGAAAAGCACTTCATCGTCAATGCCAATGCTTTTTTTGTACGCCATATAAACCTTGAAAGAGGTGATGCCCTCTTTTTCAGCCAGGTATTTCATTTCGGTGGTTGTGTTTTCGTTCCAGGCAGTTACAGAGCCATGCAGGGCATAATCGATTAGAGAGCCGGCCGCTTCCTTTTTCCTTTTCATTGTGGCATCAACTATAGATTCGTTGCGTTCGGGTGTAACAAAATCAATAAGGGTGGTAGTGCCTCCGGCAAGAGCCGCCAGGCTGCCATTCCTGAACCCGTCGGCGATAGTAGCGTAAGCTGTTTGTTGTTGCAGGTGCACATGCGCATCAATGCCCCCGGGTGTGACATAGTTAAAATTGGCATCAAGTACTTCTGCATCACCGGAACTGATGTCCCTGCCCATCTGAACGACTATTCCGTTCTCAACGAGGACATCACATAGCACCGTTTCTTTGTCGGATACGACAAGTGCATTTTTTACAAGTAACCTTTTGTTCATGTTCAGGGTTTGATGATGGTTACCTTGTAAGTGTAGGTTGAATCCACGTTACTGACCTTTACATTGCTTACGGTTACGTTGTACGACACATCGGAAGAGCTTGTGGTATTAATACCAGAGGGTTCCCACACAATGGTATTATCACCGTAGCCATTGTCGGTCCTGGAAATGACATTAAGTGTAACAGGGTTTCCGGCAGCGTCGGTCATGCTGACATTGGCATTGGTAAAGTCGGCCTGGCGTTTGCTGAACGACCAGCGGGCAAAAACGAGGGGTGCCGGTACATAGCCTTTGGGGGGCCAGGGAATGAAGGCGGGCATATTGGCCGGCACGGGGTTGCTGCTGTTGCCCATCACCCACAGGGCGTTGCGGGTAGAAGTATGGCCAATGCCCTTCGATTTGGAGTAAAGAATCCAGCGGCGGTGGCCCACCGGGGCATTACTGGCACCGACATCATTTATGTAAGCCGTTATGGAGCCGGTTATGGAATAACCAGAGGCAATATTGCTCGATCCGCAGGCATCGGCGCCTTCCTGGGTCCAGCATGTCCATGTGTTTGGGGGCGTATGACTGAGGGTATTGTTGGCATGCAGCATGAGGGCGGCCTGCTGGCATTTGCCGTTTTTTACAGGGTCAAATGTAATATCATCGTTCAGGCCCACACAGCGCCTGAAATAATTGACACGAATAAGCGCTTTATTGATGGCATCCTGCGAAATGGTGCCGGGGTCACAGGTGGACACATCGCCGGTCCATCCCGAACTGGCTGCATCGGCCCCCAGATAATAGGTATTGTACTCGGTCAACACCCTTTGCCTTTCAATGGCTTCAGGGTCGATGGTATTGTTGTCATCATCATTGTCCCCGTCGGGCACATCATCTTTTTTGCAGGCCGCAAAAAACACGCTGATAAGCAGGGCACAAAATAAAATGCGCAAGATGTCATTTTTCATATTCCGGTTTTTAAAAGTTTTTGTAAAAATAAGTTATTTCATAATAACATCACCCTGCAAAAAAATTTTATATCCATCCCAGTGCCTTCAACTTATCATAAACGCCCTTTGCGAAGGCTTCGTATCCCCGGACATTGTGATGTCCGTCGTGTACCCAATAGTAATCCAGCATATTGTTTTCGTTCATATTTAAACTGTCCTTATAATAGGCCAGTAAATCGGCACAGGCAATATTTTCTTTCTCTGCAAAAGAAATCAGCTCATCCCAGTATTGATATTTTTTATTAATTATTTCCTGCTTCATCGGGTAAAAAACCACAAGCAGTTTAAAATTACCGGAAGCCGATAAATCCTTATACAGCAAAAGGCATTCTTTCAGTTGGTTTACGGCTATCTGGGCTTCTTTTTCAAAATCTTCCTGGCTCATCAGCAGGAAATTATAGCCCAGGCCTTTATGTACAAGGAGGCGTACTGTATAAGAAAAGGCATAAAAGGGTTCCCACCAATTCAAACGGGGATAAACAGCCCGTGTATTATTCTTAAAACGCTCCATGCCACCGCGGCAGATAATCTCTTCTATATCGCTTCCAACGGTTGTAATAACGATATCGGGGTTATAGCGCAACAACTTATCCTTTAGCAACATATAACAAAAGAATGGGTCGCTGCCCGAAACACCTGCATTGATAAAACGGTAATTAACATCCGGCCGGTATCCCATGTCTCTTTCAAGAAATTTAAGCCAGGTCGAATCTTCGTGTGCCCCGTCTCCCTCAGTAAAAGAATCGCCCAATCCCAAAATAACGACATCACCGTTTTTCTTTTCTGCATCCGGTTCTTTATCGCTTAAACCAAGCGAGTTTGTATGCCGCGGAAAACAGTATTCAATTCGTTTTAAAAAGTGGGTACTGTTGGCATTAAGGGTATGGTAAAGGGTTTTATGAAAAGAGATGTACTGAAAATAATAATATTCCGTGTTAATAGGAACAAAAGCTGTCAGCCGCAAAAAAATTTCGGCAGGAATTATCACCGCAACAAACCCGAAATACACTCTGACAATCCTTGAATAAAAAGGTAATGAAATCTTTTTCACCAAATAAATAAATGGAAAAAGCAGGATAAGAAATGACGTTAAAAAAACAAGTCCTGTCAGAGAATGCAGGCATCCTTTCATATATATATCGTAAAGTGCATATAACATTCCGAAAAATGCCAGCCCTACAATTACAATTATCAATTTTTTCAATGTCATAAAAGACAGATTCCCTTTGAAACTTTCATCAAATTTATTAAAACCCTCCATACCCGAATAAATAAATTCAAATTAAACCTGTATATTTGTTTCAATAAAGTGAAAAATGAACTGTTGCACAATCCTGATATTTCTGATAATTACTTTAGTAACCGGAGTAGTATTTCTATGGCTGTACCTTTATTTGAACCATTTTCGCATCAAATATTTCGACCTGAGGATGTTGTTTCCCGGAAAAAGAAAGCCGGCCGAAGTGGGCAGCTATTACGACACCTGGCACGAACGCTACGAAGAAGTTTACGGCAGCACCATACAATCGTACAGGTCCGAAAACATTGCATTGCTCCACGAATATATCATGCAAAGTGCCGGTATTAAGGACGGGATAAAAATACTGGATGCCGGTTGCGGCGTGTGCGGGCCGGCTATTTATTTTGCAGGAAAACGGGATATCAACATTGACGCCATTACGGTATCTCAAAAACAAGCCGATGTGGCCGCTGAAAATATAATCAAAGCAGGACTTGAGCATAAAATTTCTGTCCGGCATGCTGACTTTCACCAGGTTGATAAACTTTTCCCGGAAAACTCTTTTGATTTAATCCTCTTTCTGGAATCTTATGGCCATGCCTATAACCACGAAAAGCTCATCAAAGCAGCAACCAAAGTACTGAAAAAGGGCGGGCATATATATATTAAAGATTACTTTAAAAAAGATTTGCCCGGCAGCTTGCTGCAACGCCAGCTGATAAGAATGGGGATAAAAAACATGAACAATGTTTACAGGTACAATACACCCGATCTCTATCACACTATTTACATACTGCGCCAACTGAATTTCGAGCTTAAGTGGCTGCGCATCCCCGACATCCCCGAATGGGACGGGAATAAAGTCATACAGAAATTTCATGAGAAAAACAATATAGCCTTCTACAACGGCAAAGACGAACTTTACGACCAGAACAACGGACGCTTTATTGTGGACCCTTATGAGATGTTGTTTTATAAAAGGTAAACGCAGTGTGAAGTGTGAAGTTTGGAGTACTTAAAGTTATTAACCCTCTTTAACTTCACACTTTAACTTCACATTTCACACTTCAAACTTCAAACTTTATTTGGAGATGCGCTGGCTGAATAATTTCTTACGTGTATCGAACTGGTGGCACTATAAAGCCGCCCCGCTGATGGCTTTTATATACGCCAAAGCTTATATCAATAAAGCCCAACCTGAAACACTTATTGTTCCTGCCATAGTATTTTTTCTCGCAGTTATCGGCATCGCCAGCCTGGGGCATTTCATTAACGATTGGGCCGATATTGAGGAAGACCGCAGAAGCGGCAAACAGAATTACGTAGCCGGGCTCAGCCATAAGCAAAGGATAATATCAGGAATATTATTAACTCTTTTTTGTCTGGCGCCCTGGCTGTATCTTAAAACTGATGTGCAAATAATTGCGCTCCTGTGTCTTCAGTTACTGCTTTATATAGTTTATTCCGTTCGTCCTTTCCGATTAAAAAACAGGCATATAAGCGGTATCGTTGCAGATACGCTTTACGGCCATGTAATCCCTGCGCTCGTAGTGCTTGCCGTGTTTTCATATTACGGCTCTTTTATGCAATTGTTTTCCTTCAACAACCTTTTTGCGTTTATATTAATTACCTGGCTTTTTTGTAAAGGTATGCGCAATATTATACTGCATCAGCTCGACGACCGTAAAAAAGACAGAATGGCCGGCATTAACACCTTTGTAACAAGGTTTGGCAACGTATTTTCTCTAAATTTTATCAACCGGCTTATCCTGCCGCTCGAATTGTTTGTGTTTATGCTTCTGGTTTATTTTGCCTGCGATACCTTCCGTAATTTTTACATCCCGTTTTTTGCTTTTCTGTTTTATACCTTTATGAAGTTCAGCCTGTGGAAAATTTTTGTCCTGCCCCCACGCCAGATGCGCTTTAAGTTTTTGTTTTTCCTCAACGATTTTTACGAAGACTGGCTGCCTGTGGTCATACTTGGTTATCTTATTCAATACGACATATACTTTGTTTTTTACCTGGTGGCACATCTTGCCCTCTTTCCCAAAACCATATTGAACCTGTGGAAGGATTTGAGCAGAGTTTATAGCAGAAAGGCAGTTAAGAATTAAGAGCCTGCTTGCCGCAGGCAAGTTCGGAGTTTGGAGTTGGCCTGAAGGACGCACTTAAGAGTGAACTAAAGTGCCTAAAGTTTGAAGTTGGCCTGACGGACGCATTTTGAGTGTACTAAAGTTTGAAGTGTGAAATTTGAAGTTGGCCTGACGGACGCACTTATGAGTAAGCTACCCTTCGATAAACTCAAGGTAAAAAATGAGCTAAAGTGAACTAAAATGAGCTAAAATACTTAAATTAATATCGGCAAGTATTTCATTTTAGGCACTTTAAGTAATTTAGCTCACTTACTAACTTCCCCTACTTCACCCTCATCATCTTCTTGGTATCCACGGTTTTGCCGTCCACCACAAGGCTGTAGGTGTAGATGCCGGCGGCGAGGTTGACAGAACTTATGTTGAGCTT
>JAKIYU010000182.1 GCA_022708385.1 Bacteroidota bacterium
GGTGTGCCAAGCTCCCATGAAGGATTTGTGCCTCCGGCTGACCAGCCGCCATTACCCGATTCAAAATCTTCTGAATAGGGTAAAGTATTAATGTATTGCTGGTTGGCTATACTAACAGTGATTGTATCATTAGATGTATTTTCATCATTTGAAATAAAAACATAACCTTTAAGTGTGTAAACAGCCGGTATAGAAAGGTCGATAGTATTTTGAAATGTATAAAGCAAAGAGTCGCCTGATGCCAGTGAAGAAGTAATGGTAACAGGAGCAGAAGGATTGCCATTAAGAATGTAGCCAACATCGTAATTGCTAATAGCTTGTGTACCAAGGTTTTTAATAAGAATTTTAACTGATTCGGCATTTGTCAGACCGCAGTTTGAAATGGGTGATGTGACTTTTGTAACAGCAGCATCAAAGGCATATAATTCAGTAACTTCTATGTCGAAAGCTGTGGTCTGAGCAAATTGCGATACAGAAGATACAGTAATAAAATAGGTTGTTCCTGCGGTAAATCCAACAGTATTTATAACCGGATTCCCAGTCAGACTTGTGCTTTGCGCTACACATCCTGTAGCTATATCCGGACAATCGCTGGTAACAAAAACTGCGGCAGTCATACCCGTGTTACTAAGTTTAATTTTGGCATTGTGACTGTAAAGAGGGGTGTAGGTAAAAACATAATCGTTTCCACTCATGTAATTAGGAAAACTACCGCTGCAAGGTAAAGAAGCATAGGCGTTGCCCGATGTGGCTGTGCTAAGACCGGTTGCTGTAAATGGCAAACTTAAAATCACATGGGGCGTGTCGCATGTGGAGCCAATTTGTGCATTAGCTTTAAAATTTGAAATTGTAAAAAGAAAGGCTAATAGTGTGAAGAAAATTGTTTTTTTCATGATTTATGAATTTTTAATGTTATTAATCAAGCGTATGGATAACGAGGCCACTTCTTAGTTTAGGTTCAAACCATGTAGTTTTGGGTGGCATTATATTTCCGGTATCTGCAATGTCGAGCAACTGTTTCATTGAAACAGGATAGAGTGCAAAGGCCACCTTCATTTCACCGCTGTCCACTCTTTTTTTAAGTTCACCGAGACCACGAATGCCACCGACAAAATCAATACGTTTATCTGTTCTAAGGTCTTTAATGCCAAGAATCTCATCAAGAACAAGTTTCGACAAAACGGTTACATCAAGCACACCAATAGGGTCGTTATCGTCGTATGTCCCTTCTCTTGCTGTAAGTGAATACCATTTTCCACAAAGGTACATGCTAAAATTGTGCAGTGCAGCTGGTTTATAAATTTCATTCCCTTTATCTTCAATAATGAATGTTTTGTTAAGTTTTTCGAGAAACTGTTCTTGTGTCAGGCCGTTCAGGTCTTTAATAACACGGTTGTAATCAATAATTTGCAATTGATTATCAGGAAAATTAACGGCAAGAAAATAATTGTACTCTTCTGTGCCATTGTGATGGGGGTTGTTTTTTCTTTTTTCATTGCCAACCAGTGCAGCAGCAGCAGTGCGGTGATGCCCGTCAGCCACATAGGTATTGGGTATGGCGTTATACAAAGCCAGCAGTTTATTAATGATGATATCATCTTCAATTACCCAGAAGTGATGTCCAAAGCCATCAGCTGCTACAAAGTCATATACAGGGGCGTTGTTTTTAACGTAGCCGGCCACGATGTCGTCTATTTCCTTAACAGCCCTGTAAGTAAAAAATACAGGTTCAATATTGGCATTGTTAATGCGTACATGTTTCATCCTGTCTTCTTCCTTATCCTTACGGGTCAGTTCATGCTTTTTAATGATATTGTTCATGTAGTCTTCCACGCCTGCACATCCTACCAGTCCGTACTGGGTGCGTCCGTTCATTGTTTGCGCATAGATATATAAACATGCCTTACTATCCTGAACAAGCCATCCATTTTCAATAAATTTATGGAAATTCTCTCTGGCTTTCAGGTACACTTTTTCTTCATGTTCGTCTGTTCCTTCAGGAAAATCAATTTCGGGTTTTGTGATATGAAGCAGTGAATAGGGATTGCCTTCTGCTTCCACTCTTGCTTCTGCTGAATTCAATACATCGTAAGGGCGCGCCGCAATGTATTTTGCAATGTCTTTGGGAGGTCTGTAACCTTTAAATGCTTTTAGTATGGCCATCTTTTTATTTTATTTTATTTAGTTAGTTTAAATTCATTATATCAAGTATTCCACTTGATTTTATTCTTTGGGGGTAAAATTAAAAAAAGTTTTTAATTAACCCAGTTTCAAAAATAATAAATACTTTTAAAAGAAAGGAAAGTAACATTTTTTTTTGATTTAAGTAAAAAACAAAATTAAAGGTTAAAGGCAACCTAAAGAGGTTTTTACGTCTCTGCTTGCGATGTTTAAAAATATTTTTTTTTGTTTATAAAAAAAATAATAAATTTGAACTTTAAAATACTTATTTTTACATAATTATATTTTAGCATGACATCTGCCCGGTCATTTTACATTTTTTTTATAGTTTCCATTTTAAACATATCCTTCGTTTTTTCACAGGCTAATAATACACAGACACTGCTTGGTAAGGAGCAAATCTATGTTGATGTACCACTTACTAATGTCAAATTTATTCCACCGGCTCATTTTATTTATATGGAGCAGAACAGGGGTTATATGCATGTCGGCACATCATCTTCAGTACAGGTGCTTGAAGTTAAGGGCACTGCCTATACCATGATTACCTCCGGTTTAACAGCAGATTACTTTAAGTCGCAGGGTGTAAGCCTCGTTGGTTCAGAAGATGTGACGACCAAAGAAGGTAAAAAAGGGAAGATTTTTACAGTGTCCTTTTTTGTTGAAAATGTTGAATTTGAGAGGCTTATGTTTTTTACCGGAGATTATAACAATACTATTTGGATCAATGCAAATTATCCCGTTGCTGTTAAGGAAATGCTGAACCCTGTACTAAAGGAAAGCTTGCTAACAGCGCGGTTTATTCAATAATAATTAAGGATGAAGAAATATTTATCCCGCATTACTATAACAATCCTTACCTTGTTATTTTTAAAAACAGGTACGGCACAAACATACACGCTTTCCAATTATATCAATTGGTCAACCCATAACCAGAACATGTGGGGGCCTAATGGCAGCCCGTTTACAATTAATATGAACGTCAATCTTTTTCACGTTGCCTTTGACGAAACACAAACCATTGGTGCCATTGAAAATTTTGCCGGAGGGCAATTCGGTGCCGAAGCTACCATACATGCCTGGATGACAATGGGTTCTAATTTTTACATCAATGGCTTTACTACCGGCTCTGTTGACCTTGATTATCCTGTCCGCATAGACTTAACATTCCCGAATCCTTATACATTTAACCCCGGGCAATGGGTTACCATCAACTCGTGGTACGATGTGCTTCCAGGTTGGGATTTGTCAACGCATTTTCCTACAGCCGGTGTCATGGGCCTCGATTTTTATTTCGGCGCCGGCCTCAACATTGATGTGGAAGTATGTGTTTACAGTTGCATGAATTTTAACCTGATTGATGTTTCCGTTCCTGTTGACACTATTCATATCTTTTATCTGAACAGCTTTACGGGGCAGGCTACTTACCCCTGTTTTCAAAATGGCCAGTTGCAGTTTTGTAATGGTACTTTCCCGATTACTTTCAATAACCTCTTTGGAATCGGGCTTAGTGGATGGGTTACTAAACCGTACGTCATCACACAGGACTGGCTTGACCCTGCTACCAAGTGTTTGCATGCCGATGGCGACAGCAACTATCTACACCTTGACCTTGACCTGGTGCAGTTTCTATATGCCATAGCGGGCATAATACCGCCGCCGCAGGGGCCGGCCATACAACAGTTCCTGAGCTATCTCAATGGTACCATTGATATTGGGTATGGTGTTCTGATACAGTACAACCTGTTTACAGCACACCTGCTTCTCGATTTTAACCTGGTGCAGAATTTCTCATTTTGTCCCGATGTATGGGCTCACCTTACATTTCCCACGGCAGTCAATTACACAGTTACAGACCCGGCCAACAATAATGCCCAAATAGATTCCGGTTATGCCGACTCCATTACCTTTGCTGTTGACTATGACCTTAACTTCCAGTATCCCTGTTATGGTTATCCCGATTGGGATATAGGCATTGCACATTCAATTACAAGCGGCTTTCGCAATCATACCTGGGATAGTATAGCATTTACGTTTACACTTACAGCTTTTGAATTCTGGATAACCCTGCCCATTGCCAATATGCCCAATGTAGTAATTCCTCCCGCATGTGTAGATGTACCCTATATCTGTCCTACACCCAACGACCCCAATGCCATCTGCTATAACCAGATATGCTCCCAGGCTATAAGTACGCCCAGTTTTAACAGCATCCTGTCAACAATTCATATTGGCCCGCTTATCAATTTAAGCATTCCTTTCGGATATCTGCCTTTTACCTGGTTTGATGAAACGTGGAATATAGCAGGGCTGCAGGACACCGTTGTACCGGGAACTACCTTATACCCCAATCCTGAAATGACCTCAAACCTTGTGGGGAACAATATTCAATGTTTTGGAGACAGCAGTTATCTTGTGGTCAGTGTGCAGAATGGCACACCACCTTATACTTATACATGGTCAACCGGCGATACTACCGTTACACCTGCGCAGGCCGACAGCATCCTGGTGGCCCAGGGCCAATATTCTGTCACAGTATCCGATTCCAGTGGCTGTACCCAAACGCATCAGATTACCATCAATGTGCTTAATCCCGAAATATTTGTTGACCTCACAGCCGTGCATGTATTGTGTCATGGCGATAGCACAGGCTCTGCAACAGTAGTGGCCTCAGGAGGGACTCCAGGTTATACCTATCAGTGGATACCTTACGGGGGCAACGGCACTACCGCTTCGAACCTCATTGCAGGCTGGTACACTGTTGTTGTAACCGATGCTGTCAACTGCACTAAAACAGACTCTATTGAAATTGATGAGCCCGACTCGGCATTTGTCATGACTATCGATAGCGTGGAACATGTCCTGTGTTATGGCTATAATAATGCTAATATCAATATTTCTGTCACGGGTGGCACTCCGCCCTATTCTTACCAATGGTCCAATGGCGCCACTTCTCAGGATATTATGGGCCTTGTTGCAGGCGCTTATAGCGTCACCATTACCGATGACCACGATTGCAAACTTTACGATACCATTGATATTGTGCAGCCCGATTCCATGATTATTCACATCAATAACACAAGTATTTGTTACGGGCAAACAATCACGTTGCAGATTGACTCAACTACAGGGGGCACTCAACCCTATACACATTTGTGGAGCACGGGCGATACCACTACCAGTATCACGGTAAATCCTCTGGTTACTACCATGTACACGATTCAGGCAACGGATATTAACGGTTGCACCAGCCAGGTAACACCTATTATATTATATGTAACCGAACCTCTTCAAATGAATTTACTCCCAAGTGCTGATTCAATTTGCATTGGTGATTCTCTTGTTATAAGTGCAAACATCACGGGTGGTGGAAATATTACCTACATTGT
>JAKIYU010000183.1 GCA_022708385.1 Bacteroidota bacterium
GATACGGCAGTTACCACATATTTGCCGGCATTAACCGTAGGCAGGTCAGTGGTGGCCACTTCGATGTAGTGAAAACCATTATCGAGTGTGTCGGCTGCAAACTGGGCATCCATGGGGAATTTATAGACTTTTTTAGAGGTATAGTTAAGCACATTGGCCTGATAGGAATAATTGAGAAGATGAATAAACACGGTATCGGAGCCCAGGTTTGTATTAATGCCGGAACCGGCAAAATAGGGGGCCTGCAGGTTGTTGTTAACGGTAACTTCAATCATAAGCGTGTCCACCACATTGGGGTCATTGAGGTTGCGCTCGTATATGCCGAGAATACCTATAGAGTCGATGGTGAAAGTGCTTTGAGCACTTAAGGCCAGCTCTCCCGGGTGCAGGGTAAGGTCATTAAAAAAGGTTGATTTTACATCGAGCACATCGCCAATCATGTGAATCCATGGGCCCGAAAAACCACTGGTGCCATAATCAACAAGAATGGTGGTGTCGGGAAAAAGGTTGTTGCCATACAGTACCGAAGTGTTGGTGTAAAACGCATCCATGGTTTCGCCATAGTTGTACCATCTTTCGTTCGATTTGGAGGGGCTTTTGAAAGGGTGCATCTTTTCAAATTTCTGCCTGTCGAGTTTACGTGGGCTGTCTTTGCCTGGAATGACTTGTGCATTGATGGCAAGAGCAATGACAACACAAACAAATAAAGTAAATAGTTTTTTCATTTTTTATGTTTTTAATTAATAATAGTTTACGCGATTACAAATATAAAAAAAATTAATATACCACAATTTTTTTTAAATAATTCATGTTGAATGATTTAATGGAAAGCAAAAAGGTGCCTTTTTTTATTTCACCGGGCAGAAGCAGGCAAATATCTGAATTGTCTCCTTTAATAATATTAATCTCCGAATTAAGAACCTGTGCACCTTTCATATCAAAAAGACCTATTTGCACAGTTTGGTTGGTTAGGGTATAAATTGAAACATTCAAATAATTACCATGCACAGGGTTGGGATATACATCTTTAATAACAGGTGCATCAGAAAAGTCCTTGATGTGTGCTGTTGATAAATCTGCCAGGGAAAAAATGCCCATATCGGCATCGAAAGGCCACGAAGAAAGCATGCTGTGCCATTCACCATTGCCCAGTTGTTCCCAGGCCAGTTCAGAGCCCTGAGCATCACCATGGGAGGTGCTTATCAATGCCAGCTCATTGGTGCCGAAATCCGAAAAATCAATGCCTATAGCATATCCCCCTGTAACCCATGCTGCCTGGCCGAAATTAACGAAATGCAACTGATTGTCGCTTAATGCGGTTACGGGAATTGAAACGGAATCTATCACATAGCCCGGAGCTATATTCCAAGCAAAGCCGTTTTTGTTGTAGCCCCCCCCCGAAAGGTCGTACAGATATACTTTAAGGAGTTTACCTGCTTCATTAACATGGACTTTGCCAATGTATAAACCGCAACCCTCAACGAAATAATTTAAGCTGTCGGTAATATAAAAGACCTGGGCTTTGGCCCTGTCGCCGTAGGCATTGGTACCGCACACATAACCTCCGGCCAGGGCGCTGTCGATAATAAGGGTTCCTGACTGGAAACTGACAGGTATCAGGGTGTCGGTAACAGCCTTGGTGTTGAAAGCAGGAGCAAACGTTTTAACCAGACAATGGGGTTTCTGGGCATTAAGAGCTGTAGTTAATAATATACATATAAGTAAAGGCAGGATTATTTTTGTAAGATGCATGTATAAGGAATTATTTTGTTAATGATAGTGCAAATATAAAAAAAAGTATTTTTAAAAGGAACAATAATATCAAAAAAAATTAAAAAAATTGTTAAACATTTTTGTTTTGTTCTAATAAATACAAAAAAAATATCTACATTTGCCTCATTATTAACTAAAAAAAATATGCAATGAAAAAATTTACACTTTTCTTTTTTGTACTTCTTTTCTGTGCAAATTTAATGGCACAGAAAGAAGTAAGTTCACTTATGAACATTAAAGCACCCTTCAACACAGGTGTTAAAACAAACGACACACTTTACCCCGCATCGGCTTTATTACCATGTTTCGACTCTTTGACTTATTACGGTGGAGCTTTTGGTTATGTAAGTGGAAATAACAATTATGGGGACAAAGAAAAAGCACAGAAGTATGTAAACCCTGGTACAGGAACTGTTTCAAGCGTGTTGGTGTATGCTCTTGCAAAAACTACAACAGGAACTTCCTCTGTAAAAATTTACGACATCAATCCTACTACAAAAGCACCTAATACATCATTAGGGCAAAGTACACCTGTAGCTTTATCAGCTGTAGTGGTAAACAATGTTACACCATATAATTTTACAACTCCCGTAAGCTTTAACGGTGATTTTGCATGCAGTGTTGTATTACCTACAGGTGCTACAGACACTTTAGTAATTGTTACTACGAAAAATAATTGTTATTCAAACGATTCACTTACTTGGGAAATGCAGAGCGATAACTTGTGGTATTCTTTTGAAACTCAGTGGGGTTTAGGTGGCGTTGGTTTAAAAGTTGACATGGTTATTTTTCCCGTTGTTCAGCTCGCTTTAGGCCAGACTCCTATTGCCGAAGACAACCTTATCAGTATTTATCCGAACCCTGCTAACGATTTTATTAACATTGCTGCTGTAAACAAAGTTGAAAAAGTTTCAGTTTATAATACCATGGGACAACTTGTAAATGTGATTGAACCCAACGAAAATATCATGAAGTATGATATTTCCAATTTACAAACAGGCTTTTATATCCTTCAGGTTCAAACCGCAAAAGGTATAGTAGCAAAAACTATCAGCAAACAGTAATTTAGTGTTGTGTAAAGTGTCATTCTGAATCCCGACTGTAAACGTCGGGATGAAGAATCTATTTTTCTGTAAATGAGATATTTCGCTTAGTTCGACAGGCTCACTACAAGTCGCTCAATATGACAAAACATACTTAACTTAACATTAGTTTTAATATAATAAAAAAAGGCTGCCTTGTTTGAGGCGGCCTTTTTTTGGATTAAAACTACATTTGAATAATAAATAGTTTTTTAATCAGAGTTTTGTAATTTTTCTAAGCACACGGGTTCCATCATCAAAGTAAAACTGCATAAAATAAATTCCTTTTGCTAAAAATTCAATATTAATAGTTTCATTTGGCAAAATACTTAAACCCGAAAATACAATTTTTCCATATACATCATAAATTAAGAATTGCTTACTTAAGCTATTTACTGGAAAAACAATACTTAACATATCTTCAACAGGATTAGGAAAAATAACAAGTTCATTATTACTGATGTTTGTTGTACCCGTTACAGGAGGATGCCCCTGCACACAAATGCCAAAATTTGCAGTAGAAAGCGTACTTGTTGCATTAAACACACGTATGTAATATGTTTGGCCTATCACAAAGTTATTGCTTAAATAATATTCATTAGAGCTTATGCCGTTGGCATTATGGCATAAAACGACCGTTCCACTACAGGTATTACTGATAAGCTCAAAGCCGTGGTTTAAATTGTACGTTGCTTCTAAAGTAATTGAATGAGTAGTATCTGTAGCCACGAATTTATACCAGATATCCTGCGAAGCATTGGCAGCGCATGATGGTGCAGAGGCGCTTAATGTTGAGCCACTGAAAGTGGCAGTGGTATAAGTGCAACTGTTATTCGGTGTAAGTGTTACAGCATTGACACACTCATTATTGGCAGGTGTGGGGTACTTTTGTACACAAATGCCAAAGCTGGCAGTACTTAATGTACTCGTAGCATTAAACACACGTATGTAATAGGTCTGACCCACCACAAAATTATTGTTGAAATAATATTCATTAGAGCTTATGCCGTTGGCGTTGTGGCACAACACCACTGTACCACCGCATGTGTTGCTGATTAACTCGAAGCCGTGATTCAAATTGTACGATGCCTCTAAGGTAATTGAATGGGTAATATCTGTAGCCACGAATTTATACCAGATATCCTGCGAAGCATTGGCAGCACATGATGGTGCAGCAGTACTTAATGTAGAACCATTAAAAGTGGCTGTAGTGTATGAACAACTATTATTAGGGGTTAATGTAACAGCCCCTGAGCAATTATTATTAGCAGGCTGGGCTTTTATGCTTAAAATACCAAGAAAAAAAACAGATGATAAAATAATAAATCTCATAATAAATTTTGCTTTTATTAACATATATAATTCATTTAATTTATATTTTTTAACCAGTATTCAAAATTAAAAAATAAATCATCAATGTCCGATAAAAATTAAAAAATACGTTTTCTGAATTTGCAACTTCATTCTCTTTGCTGTTCAACTCTTTTATGATTTCTTGTATCTTCATGTCTCTTAATGTTTTTAGCAAAGATAATAAAAATCTACACTATTTTACAACAGAACCTTTTACTATAATAAAAAAAGGCAGCCTTGTTTGAGGCGGCCTTTTTTGTTTTCATTTAACCGCTGGATTAACCCAGCGGTTAAAGATAAATATCTGTTTGCTCACTGAAAAATATTCATTTTATATCCTCTAAAAGGGTTAACCCAACGGTTAAAGATAAGTATCTGTTTGCTCGCTCTGATAGCTGCTTACTGGTTCGCAGGCACACACAAGGTTTCTGTCGCCATAAGCATCGTCAATACGCGCTACACTAGGCCAATATTTGTTTTTGTATAATCCTGGTACAGGATATACGGCTTTTTCGCGTGAATAAGGTCTTGTCCATTCGGCTTTAACCAGGCTGCAAACGGTATGAGGTGCGTTTTTAATAACGTTGTCGAGTTTGTCGGCTTGCCCGTTTTCAATTTCTGCAATTTCTTTTCTTATTTCGATCATGGCATCACAAAACCTGTCCAGTTCCGCAAGAGGTTCACTTTCGGTAGGCTCAACCATAAGAGTGCCATGAACAGGGAAAGCTACAGTGGGGGCGTGGAAACCATAATCCATAAGGCGTTTGGCAATATCTATCACTTCGAGGTCGGCTGTTTTTTTGAAAATATTACAGTCGAGAATCATTTCGTGGGCCACCCGGTTGTTTTTACCTGTATAAAGAATTTTATAATGTTTTTCAAGGCGCGACTTGATATAGTTGGCGCAAAGCATAGCATGCACGGTGGCTTGTTTAAGGCCATTGCCGCCTGCCATTTTGATATAAGCATAGGTTATTGTCAGCACGAGGGCGCTGCCGAAAGGAGCAGCCGAAACAGCTCCTATACCTTTTTCTCCTCCTGTTTTAACTATTTTATGCGAAGGCAGGAAGGGTACCAGATGTTTTGCCACACCTATAGGGCCAACACCGGGGCCACCTCCACCATGGGGAATGGCAAAGGTCTTGTGCAGATTAAGGTGACATACATCGGCACCTATAAATCCCGGACTGGTTAATCCTACCTGGGCATTCATATTGGCGCCATCCATATAAACCTGCCCCCCGTGTTCGTGAACAATTTGAATGATTTCTTTGATGCCTTCTTCATAAACACCATGGGTTGATGGATAGGTAATCATAA
>JAKIYU010000184.1 GCA_022708385.1 Bacteroidota bacterium
TAATCAGGTCGTCGTTGATAAATACAATTCTGTAGCGCAAACGCAAAAAAAACCTGAACAAATGTGCAACAATTTTATGTTTCAGCTTAAGCCTTTTTTCCATCTGATTAAATTTTTAATAACCTGTGTATACTTTCTTTTATGCCTTTTGTATTTATGGTCAGAAGTACAATCATCAGCACAGACAGGAGGCCGACTACAAGAAACACCGCCCGGGATCCGTACAAACTTTCGGTAATGCCGAAAATGCCTGCTGAAATAAGAATAAAAATAAAGTTGATAAGATTGTTATAGGCTACAGCATCACCAAGTTTCCTGCCTTTAACATGCACTTGCATCCAGGCGTTCATGGGGGTTTTAAACAAACCTGCTGTGAGGGCGGCCAGCATTATCAGTGCCACAAAGGCAATTCCTTTTGGGTTAAAGATAAATATAGCCATAATACTGCCAATGAATAAGGTGCCGCCCAGCGGGATTAACCCTACTTCAACATGCTCTTTAGCAATGAGGCCTGATACAAAAGAACCTGTGCCTATGGCGATGGCTACAAGAGCCAGGATAACCCCTGTTTTTGTTGAGGAAATCCCCAGGTAGTCAATACAGTGCACATACAGGTTGAGCTGTATAAGCGAGGCCACAAGCCAGAACAGTGATAAGCCAAGAACAATGTTGTTAAGCCCTTTGACGTGGTTGTTCGCCCATTTGTATTTTCTGATAATATAGTTGATGAAGTTTAAGGGAGCAATGTGCAGCGTGAGGGCTTTGGGCTCGCTTGCCCTTATCTGAAGGGCAGTGATGAGTCCCGAAACGGACACCATGATGAAAGCAGCCCCTATCCACAACATACGGTACCGCAAGTCGATATCTGTGAGCAGACCGGCAGCTGCCGTGCCTATTAACACGCCATAGAAGGTAGTCATTTCAACAGTCCCTGTACCGATAGAACTTTTCTCTTCACCACCTATGTCCCGAACCAGGGCAAACTTCAGTGGCGAGAAAAAAGTGCCTTGCAATCCTATTAGAAATATGCCAAGGAAAACAAGATAAATGTTTTCAGTCCAGAAGCCTGTAATGGCAATCAACGTGGTTAATATTTCTGCAGTCTTTAAATACACCACAAACTGCCGCTTGTTTAACTTCTTTGATAAATAGCCTGCATAAGGTGAAAAAAGAATGAAAGGCAACACCAGGAAGCCTGTGGCAAGGCTCATTACAACCGATTTATAGGCATCGGGCACCCAGTAAACCGAAATAAAACAAATAAGACTCTTAAGCAGGTTGTCGTCAAAAACCAATAAAAAATTGGTCAGATATAATGGTAAAAGCTTGTTTTTCAATGTATTGATATGTTTTTATTTGCGTAAAATTACAACTTTTCCTAAATATGATACAAATTATTAAATATGCTTTTTAGCTATAAAACCAAATTAATCATTAGTAATTTTGTAGAAACCGAATATATGATTCCATGATGGTAACCCGTAACCCCGATAGGTTTATCCAATGATTTTTTTTGAAAGGCATTGGTAATAAATCAGTTATCGATTCGGTATTTGAAAATGCTGAATTTTGGTTAAATCAGTTGTCTATACGCAAATTCTGCATTATCGACAGTTGTAAGGTTAAATCATTGCTGTCTTATTCAATTATAAATTTAGCAGTCAGGTTGTTGTGCTCTCCATTTAAATAAATTATGTATAATCCTTTGCACAATGGGGGGAGGTGCAGCATATAGTTATTGGATATGTTTATGCCGCTGTTGTTAAATACTACGCGGCCTGCCCTGTCAGTAATAGTAATGTCATACATCCCTTCCGGCGCTTCCAATGTAATCCTGTCGTAAGCGGGATTGGGATATACCTTAAAAATACAAGGGAATGGGTATTGAGAGTTTGTCGCTGACAGACCTGAGGCTATCCTTACGGCATGGTAGGCATTTATTTTTCCCCATCCCCACAGCACATCGCCTGTAGAAGGTATGTTGCCTGTAATGGAGTCTTTTCGGGCAGTTTGCTTTATCAATGCTTTAACCTGGACAGGGGTAAGGTTGGGGTTAGCTTCACGAATCAATGCTGCGGTGCCGGCTGCGGCAGGACTTGACATAGAGGTACCCGATAAACGCCCGAATTTGTAAGTTCTTCCGTTGAAATTGACGTTGGCAATACCCGAAACAGGACTGCCATCGTAAAAATACGAAAGTGCTGAACCTACATTGTGCCCGGGCGCTGTGATGTCGGGTTTCATCGTTTCGCTGATAAGCGGCCCTTTACTTGAGAAATAAGAAATATTGCCGTAATACAAATTGCCATTGGGCAGAGTAACCTGCGAGCGGTATGAGCCAACGGCAATGACACTCCCCGCACAAGCCGGTTCGCCTATGCCGTAATTGTTATCGCCGGCGGTAAAACCTGCTATTGGTGCACTAAAGGCAGCTCCCCAGTTGCCCACATCGTTAACAAGCTCTATGATATTCCACAAATGCACCGTGCCGGTGTCAGCCACTACTTTAACCACAATTTTATAAAGGTTGGTTTTCAGGTTACGTACCCTCAGCCTTACACCGGGCCGTTCATTAAACGGGTTGGATGCTTCGGCTTCAATTTTGTAAAAAATGGTATCAGTTCCCAGTACAACAATAGTGTCGAGCACATCGGCAGAAGCCGTGTTATAAAGAGGCAATTCTTGAATAAGCGTATTGGTATTATCATATAACTCTATGCCATATTTAAAATCTGTATGGGGTGTACCCCACATCGAAACAGATTGCCCCCACATGGTGGGTATCTGGGCATAGGGCTCAAACTCCACAACAGTTCTCAATGTGTCGTTGCTGTTAAAAGTTTTTTTAATATGAAAATTGACATCTCCGTTGTTTCCTGCACTGCTTACAAAGCTCACACCCATATCCGAGAGGTAGTCGAGGCTTTGACTGATAAGCGAAGTGCCGTCGAGCGTGCCCATGTAATACAGCCCCCAGCTCATGTTTACAACGAGTGGTTTGCCCATGCTGTCGGCATAGTCGTACAAGAAATTAAAAGCATCGAGCACCGAAGCTTCGTCCACCAGTATGGTTACCATTGCCAGTTCAGCGTCAGGGGCAAAGCCCTTATAAACGGTGCCTGCACCCGAACCGGCTGCAATGCCGGAAACATGTGTGCCATGGGTATGATGACTGTATATATTGGATGTGTCGTGCTCAGCGGCAAGCAACTCCTGGCTGTTTGTATAGACAGTACCATAACCATAGGCATCGGGTGCAGGCCCCGACTCTTTAAACTGATCCCATGCCCTGACAATGCGAAGATTGGTAAGTGAAGTGTCGTAAAATGTGGGATGGGTGTAATCGAAGCCCCAGTCGGTTACACCAATAATAACGTTCTTACCGGTGTAGCTTTGTGGTAACGAAATACCGGCATGCACGCTGTCGGCGCGTGTATCGACAAGTGCATCCTTTAACAATGGTTTAATTTTTCTACCCAGTTCGACATATACCAACCCCTTAACCTTCTGCAAGGAATCAAGTGTTTCAAGCGGCACTCTCAGGGATATAATGTCACCAATCTGTGAACCTATTATACAACCTCTCTCTTTGAGTTGCTTAACGGCATCAACACTGCTTATCTTTGCCAATCCCGACAAATAGGAAATGCCGTTTTTTTCAAAAAGGGCGTATTTTTCCTTAATATCTTTATTGAGAATATATTTCTCCTGAGCATCCTTAAATGGCCTGGCATCGTTGAGAAAGGCTTTAGATGACAAAGAAAAAACATTTTGGGCAAGCGTATTAAACGCCATTGCAAGCACTATTGACAGAATTACCAGTAGTTTTATTAATGGAAACTTCATATTTTTGCATTTTATTTACGGTAAAATTACTTTTTTATTTACAGAATGCTTAAGAGTAAAAAATTAAAAATTAAAAATTTTGACTTTGATAATTTGTTGACTGAAGATAACAATATTTTTGGTCTTCCTTTTACAGCAGATGAGGCAGACATTATTATTATTCCCGTGCCATGGGATGCCACCGTATCGTATGGTGCTGGTACTTCAAATGCGCCTGAGGCTGTTAAAAGAGCGTCCCTGCAACTCGATTTATTTGATGTTGAATATGCCCATGCATGGAAGGCCGGCTTCTATATGGAAGATACTTCTGCTTACTGGAAAAATCAGAACAAGCAACTCAGAACACTTTCCGAAAACTATATTAACCATATTTCCAAAGGCTTAAAAGCAGAAGATGCACCGGAACAGATGGCTGCCCTGATGCGAATAAATAAGGCTTCTGCAAAGCTAAACACCTGGCTCGAAAAAAAAGCAAAAGAGCACCTGAAAAACGACAAAATTGTTGGCGTTTTAGGAGGGGAACACAGTGCCCCCGTGGGACTTATAAATGCCCTGGCCAAAAAACACAACAGTTTTTCCATTCTGCATATCGATGCCCATGCCGACCTGAGAGCAGGTTATGAAGAATTTGAATTTTCTCATGCTTCCATCATGCACCATGCTTTAAAAAACAAAAGTGTCGAAAAACTGGTGCAGATAGGTGTTCGCGACATGGGTTTTCAGGAAATGGAACGTATAAAATCAGAAAAGGGAAGGGTAATTACCCATTTCTGGAATGCTATTAAAACGGCACAGTTTAAAGGCAAAACATGGCATGAACAGTGTAGAGAGATGTTGTCAGATCTGACAGACAAAGTATATATCAGCCTCGACATCGACGGCCTTGAGCCGTCTCTTTGCCCACACACTGGTACACCTGTCCCCGGAGGATTATCTTTTGACGAACTTACATTTCTGTTGCAACAACTTTCGGTACAGAAGAAAAAAATTATAGGCTTCGATCTTTGTGAGGTGGCTGCTGGAAATGATGAATGGGACGCCAATGTGGGAGCGCGGATATTGTTCAGATTGTGTGCACTGGCAGCGGTAAGTAATAACCGTGTTTAAGTTGTATTATTCATGACAAAAATCAGCGAACAAAAAAAACTTATAGGTTACCTGAGTGCTTTTGTAACCCCTGAGCGGCTGAAAAGATTTGACGATGTGCTTAAAAACCGCACCCGCTACATTACCATTGCTCTTGAAGATATATACCAGTCGCACAATACCAGCGCTGTGCTCCGCTCGTGCGATTGTTTCGGTATTCAGGATGTGCACATCATTGAAAATAAAAACGCTTTTTCGGTTAACCCCGATATTGCACTTGGTGCTTCAAAATGGCTCACCATCAGGCAGTATAACAAGCAAGAAAACAATACCCCTGAATGCATCAAGTATTTGAAATCTAATGGCTATAGAATTGTCGCCACATCCCTTCATACGCAGGCTATTGATATTCGTGAACTTGATGTTTCACATAAATTTGCCCTTTTATTTGGCACCGAAAAAGAAGGCCTCTCTCCCTATGCACTCAATCACGCTGATGTTCATGTTAAATTTCCGATGTATGGTTTTACCGAAAGTTTTAATATATCAGTTTGTGCTGCACAAACAGA
>JAKIYU010000185.1 GCA_022708385.1 Bacteroidota bacterium
AACTCCATTAAAATTATCGGAGAAAAAACCGACAAATATGTACAGGCCTATTTTGCCTACGACTCCAAAAAATCCGGGGGTATTACTGTATCGCACCTGCGTTTTGGCGATACGCCAATCAGGTCGCCCTATCTGGTAAACACAGCCAATTTTGTGGCCTGCCACGTGCCTTCGTATCTCGACAAATACGATATGCTGAAGGGACTCAGAAAAGGGGGCACATTCCTCCTTAACAGCATCTGGGACGAAAACGAAGTCGTTAGCAAGCTGCCCAACAGCATGAAAAAATACATGGCCGAAAATGATATTAATTTCTATATCATTAATGCCACAGCCATTGCCGAAAAAATTGGCCTGGGCAACCGCACCAATACCATTATGCAGTCGGCTTTCTTTAAACTCACCGAAGTTATTCCTTACGACCTCGCTGTAAAAGAAATGAAAGATGCCACCTATAAAACCTATAACAAGAAAGGCGAAGAAGTGGTGCGCATGAATATGGCCGCCATCGACAGCGGAGCAGACGTGGTGCGGGTTAATGTGCCACAGGAATGGAAAAACCTGCCTCCTGATGTAAAAAAAGAAGAAAATGCGCCGGATTTCATCAAAAATGTGGTGTTCCCTATTAATGCACAAAAAGGCGACGACCTCCCTGTAAGCGCATTTAAAGGTCGCGAAGATGGCACTTTCCCCAGCGGCACCAGCGCTTTCGAAAAAAGAGGCATAGCCGTTTCAATACCCGAATGGCAGCCCGAAAACTGCATACAGTGCAACCAATGTTCATTTGTATGCCCTCACGCTGCTATCAGACCCTTTTTAATAAATGAAAGTGAAATGAAAGGACTTCCTGCCGGAACCCAAACACTGGCAGCTACCGGAAAAGCTTTGGCAGGTCTTCAGTACAGGATGCAGGTAAGCCCGCTCGATTGTACCGGCTGCGGCAACTGTGCCGATGTGTGCCCTGCTCCCAATAAGGCGCTCATCATGAAACACCTCGAAACGCAACATGCCGAGATTGACCGATGGAATTATTTTGAAAAATATGTGACCTACAAGGACACCCTGCTTCCCAAGCAACAGGCCGTTAAAAACAGCCAGTTTGCACAACCCCTCTTTGAGTTCTCGGGTGCCTGTGCCGGCTGCGGTGAAACACCCTATATTAAACTTATCACCCAACTTTACGGCGACAGGATGATGGTGGCTAATGCCACAGGATGTTCTTCTATTTACGGCGGCTCTGCTCCTTCGATGCCCTATTGCACCAACAAAGAAGGTAAAGGTCCCGCATGGGCCAATTCTTTATTTGAAGACAATGCCGAATACGGTCTTGGAATGGCGCTGGGTGTAAAACAACTCCGCAACCGCATTGCCGAAAAAATGAAAGCCGCCATGGATACCGATATGAGCGCTGAAATAAAAGAGTTGTTTAAAAAATGGATAGATAATAAAGAGGATGCAAAAGTAACCAAAGAAGTGTCTTCCGAAATTATTGCCCTGCTCGAAAAAGAAACCCATCCCCTGGCCAAAGAACTGCTTGCCCTCAAACTACATTTGATAAAGAAATCGATATGGGTGTTTGGTGGCGACGGTTGGGCTTATGATATCGGTTATGGCGGTCTCGACCACGTGCTGGCTTCGGGCGAAGATATTAATGTACTGGTACTCGATACCGAGGTCTATTCAAATACAGGCGGACAGGCTTCCAAATCGACACCCGTAGGGGCTATTGCCAAATTTGCCGCTTCCGGAAAAAAAGTGCGTAAAAAAGATCTCGGCATGATGGCCATGTCGTACGGCTATGTTTATGTGGCACAGGTGGCCATGGGCTCGAGCCAGTCGCAGTATCTCAAAGCAATAAGAGAAGCAGAGGCTTATCCCGGCCCGTCGCTCATTATTGCCTATTCACCTTGTATCAATCATGGGTTGCGCACGGGCATGAGCAAGGCACAGGCACAAGCCAAATTGGCCGTTGAAGCCGGCTACTGGCACCTGTACAGGCACAATCCTATGCTTGAAGCCGAAGGCAAAAATCCGTTCCAGCTCGATTCCAAAGAACCTAAATGGGAAAATTTTCAGGAATTCCTCAATTCAGAAGTGCGTTATTTTTCTCTGAAGAAAGCCTTCCCTAAAGAAGCCGAAGAACTTTTTGCCGCTGCCGAAAAGAATGCCAAATGGCGTTTTGAAGGCTACAAACGCCTTTCGGAAAGAGTCTATTAATCAAAAAGAAAAACGCTTTAGTTTTTATTAATAAAGCCATCTGTCAAAAACAAAGAAGCACAACAGAATGTAATGTTCTTTGTGCTTCTTTCTTAAAAAATTAAATAAAAAATTCTTATGAATACCCAGACAAAACAATTATTTTTCGCTTTTCTGTTGCTGCTTTCTACGAGCTATATCACATCCTGCGTCAAATGTCATCCCGAAAGAGAAGAAAGAGGCGGGCGGCACCTGGAGATGGCTGTGTTATATCAGCAACGGGCGGCAGAATATAAAGCCCTGTGTTTTCAGGCGTTTAATACGGCACGGCTGATGCTCGAGAAGGATTTGGAAAACAAGGAAATCACTAAAAAACGCGCATTGGTTTTCGATATTGACGAAACCGTCCTCGACAACAGCCCCTATGAAGCAAAATTTGCCCTTGAAGGGATTTCCTATCCCGAAAAGTGGAAGGACTGGTGCCAGATGGGCAAGGCCGCCGCTGTACCTGGTGCCAAAGAATTTATTAAAGAATCCGCCGAAAAAGGGTATGCCATTATTTATATTTCGAACCGCAAAGCCGAATTGTTCGAAAAAACAAAAGACAACCTCCGGCAGGCGGGTTTGGTTTTAGAAAACGATAGTTTACTGATGATGCGCGAAGGCGACGACAACAGCAAGGAGGCCCGCCGCCAAAGGGTGCTTCAGAACTACCATATTTCTTTGCTTTTCGGCGACAATCTGGCCGATTTTGATGTATTATATGAAAACAAGACCATGGCTCAAAGGGACAGCCTTACAATGGCCTTTAAAAATGAATTTGGCAGACGCTTTATCATTTTGCCCAATGCCATGTACGGCGACTGGGAAATGGCCCTTTACGACAACAACGGCAAAATGCCCGCCGAAGAAAAAGCACTAAAAAGAAAAGAAAACCTGATAAGTTTTTAAATGCGAAAAACAGTTGTAGTGCTGGGCGCATCGCCCGATGAAACACGCTATTCCCATAAAGCCGTCAGAAAGCTTAAACAAAACGGGTTTGATGTGGTGGCCATTGGGGCAAGAGAAGGGCAGATTGAGGATGTGCCCATACAAACTGAAAAGGTGGTGCCCGCTTCGGTTTATGCCGTGACTTTGTATCTGAATCCGGCTTTGCAGAAGCAGTATTATGATTACATACTGGGTCTTAATCCGGCCTTTATTTTTTATAACTACGGTACCGAAAATGATGAACTGAAAAACCTTGCACAGGCCAAAGGGATTGAAAACAGGGAAGGCTGCACCCTTATTGAATTATCATTGGGCCGGTTTTAACAGCGAATAATCAATAAAAAAAGAGGCTGCACACGATTAGGAAACAGCCTCTTTATTATTTTTAAAGCTTCTTATTAATTGCCGCCTAAAACTTTAAAATTATCAACCCTGTAGGTTGAAGTCTGGCCGCCTGTGCCGCTGCCTTCGTATTTGAAGCCGATATAAACGGTGCTGCCGGCATAAGTAGTTAGGTTAGAATTACCTGAAGGAATCCAGTTGTTATAACCGTCCGCATCAGTGGCTACATAAGCATCAGCAAGCGGTGTCCAAGTGGCTGCAGCGATGTTGGTTCCATCAAAATTTGTCGAAATATAGACGGTTACGGCATCGTGTGTCCAGTAGGAGAATTCTGTTTCGAAGTTCAGCCTGTAAATCGAATAACCGGTAAGGTTAATGGGTGGTGAAATCAGCCAACCGATATTGGAAGCTTCTGCCGACTGATAGGCCGACATTTCAGCATATTGATTGCCTGAATATTCTTTACCCCTCCACTTTTTGCTGCCGGCCGTCGCCTGTGTCTGCCAGCCGTTTAT
The DNA here is from genome assembly GCA_022708385.1 of Bacteroidota bacterium. Taxonomy (GTDB): domain Bacteria; phylum Bacteroidota; class Bacteroidia; order Bacteroidales; family PXBB01; genus JAKIYU01. The sequence continues at coordinate 4,044 of JAKIYU010000185.1, forward strand.
GTTTACATCGCTATTGATAGTAACTGTTGAAAAATCTTCCTGCAGTATGGCTGTAAAATTTCCACCTCCACACCTTGTGCCGGTTAAAAGAATTTCTTCCTTAGAGCGTAAATAGAGCTGCATAGTTCCATTATATTCTCCCACAATAGCCACCAGAGAGCCGTTGCCCGAAGCTACGGTGTCGCCGGCAAAGCTGGCATACCCGCTGGTGCGTACTATAATCTGGTTGCCAAAGCAATCTTCGAGGGTGCGGTTTACAGTAACAAGATTGGGTTTATCGGCATAAGTTTTACCCAGTTCCACATCGTTGAACTGAACGCCTTCGAGCTTCACAAGCTTGCCTTGAATGCTTGAATTGATGTCGGTAATATTTACAACTGTGGGGGCAATAACCACATCGTTCTTTTGTTTAATCACATTTTTGTCCACATCCACAGAGTCGAGTTGAAGCATACCGTTATAAGCCGATAATACGGTACCCTTAAGATATATCCTCACAGAATCGCCCTGATATACGCCACCGGAAGAAAGTGTACGCACCACTATTGATCCGGTGCCATCCTGAATATAGAAGTTTTTATAAATATTGCCGTTTTTGTCGTCCATAGTTACTGTAGCGTAAACCGACGAATCGCCGACAAATTTGACATTTACACCTGTGTAAAGAGCGCGCAACTGCGCAACAGTAAGAATGCTGCCTACAGGAATATCCTTTATGGGAGGAGTATCAAATTCCTGTTTAACACAGGAAGTAAAAACCATAATGCCGGCCAGAATGGCGAGCAAAAAAACTTTTGTTTTGTTCATTGTGTTCATATTGTATTTGGTATTATAAAATTACAAAAAAAAAATTAAAATCTGAAACTGACCATAGCAAAATAAGTGCGGCCGTACATGTACGAGAATTTGGGCGGGAATTTGCCAATTTTCTGGGTGTCATAACGCAGTTGTTCAAAGCCGCCTGTGATAAAGTCGGTATTGTTGAGCAGGTTGTTGACGTTAAGGTTTATATTGATGAAATAGTTTTTAATTTTAAACGATTTACCACAGAACATATCGATTGTGTAGGCGTTGTCGAGTTTCGTCTGCCCGAGAATTTCGCCCCATTGCGGGTCGGACACCACGTAGCCTTCGAGGGCTTCTGCAGTGCGTCTGTCGGGATTGACATCGAGGTACATATCGGCGAAATAGTTGAAGTTAACGCCCACAAACCAGAATTGTTTACCATTATAGCGCAGGGCGCCTGAAGCAGCTGTCTGGGGCATACCGCCCATTTTATAGTTTTGCAGATAAGCCACTTTGTTTTCGGCCAGGATAGAAGCGTCGTTGTCGCGGGCAATGATAATGTTCGGGCGGGAATTCCAGATGTTTTCGCTTTTTGTAAAGGCGCCTGTAAACTGCAGCGAGGAATTGATGTTCCAATCAACACCTAACTCAACTCCT
>JAKIYU010000186.1 GCA_022708385.1 Bacteroidota bacterium
GAAGTGCTTTACATTCCCGCCTGCGGCCATGTGCCGCATTTCGAAGCCTCGGCAGTGGTACTGGATAAAATGAAAAAGTTTATTTCCAAAGTGTTAGAAATTTAGCAAAAAAAATAAAGTGTATTTTTGATTTTTTAAATATTTTCTTTGGGTTTGCTTCATTTTTTTTTATAGGTTTGTATTTTATATGAAGGCTCATTTCGCTTAGTTTATTTTTAATTTACATAATATTAATTAAACATTTATAACTATGAACTTTGAATTCACCGAAGAACAGAAAATGATTCAGCAAGCCGCTAAAGATTTTGCTGAACGCGAATTACTGCACGATATTATTGAAAGAGATGCCAAAAGTATTTTCCCTGCCGACAGGATTAAGAAACTTGCTGAGTTAGGTTTCCTGGGTATGATGACCGACCCCAAATACGACGGTGGCGGTATGGACACTATTTCTTATGTACTTGCCATGGAAGAAATTTCTAAAATTGACTCCTCAACTGCAGTGGTCATGTCGGTTTGCAACTCCCTGGTTAACTGGGGGCTCGAAAACTTTGGCACCGAAGCACAAAAAGAAAAATATCTGAAACCGCTTGCCAGAGGCGAAAAAATAGGCGCCTTCCTGCTTTCCGAACCCGAAGCCGGTTCCGACGCCACATCCCAACGAACCACAGCTGAAGATATGGGCGATTACTATCTCGTTAACGGCACCAAAAACTGGATTACTAACGCCAACTGCGCTTCTACTTATCTCGTCATCGCTCAAACACACCCTGATAAAAAACACAAAGGTATAAATGCCCTCATTGTTGACAAAGACACACCCGGAATCACACTCGGCCCCCACGAAGACAAAATGGGTATGCGCAGTTCCGATACACACTCTGTAATGTTTACTGATGTTAAAGTGCCCAAAGAAAACCGCATTGGTGATGATGGCTTCGGCTTTACCTTTGCCATGAAAACCCTCGACGGCGGCCGTATCGGCATTGCCTCGCAGGCACTGGGTATTGCTTCCGGCGCTTTCGAAAGAGCCCTGAAATATTCGCGCGAAAGAAAAGCCTTTGGCACCGAAATTTTTAACCACCAGGCTATTGCATTCAAATTAGCTGATATGGCTGTAAAAATTGAAAACGCCCGCAACCTCTGCCTGAAAGCCGCATGGCTCAAAGACCAGCACCAGCCTTATGGCGTGATGAGCGCTATGGCCAAACAATATTGCGCCGACATTGCCATGGAAGTGACTACCGAAGCTGTTCAGATTCACGGCGGCTATGGCTACGTAAGAGAATATCATGTTGAACGTCTTATGCGCGAAGCCAAATTAACTCAAATTTATGAAGGAACTTCTGAAGTACAAAAAATTGTAATTTCGCGGTCGCTTTTGAAATAGAAAGATGAAGGAATGTAATGAATTGCAAAATACAAAATTTAAAATGCAAATTATAAAATGAAGTTTTAGAATTTCTCTTTAACGAATCTAAAGTATTGGCAAATATTACTGCAAAATCAATTGTAACAGCAAAGTTGAAAAACAATAAAAAAGAAACATAAGTATTTAAGTTGAGCCATCATACTTTTATATTCCCATTTTGAATTTCCCATTTTGCTATTTTCATTTTGAATTAATAAACAATCTATTTAAAATTTTATTAAATAATAAACAATCTTAAAATATTATCTCTATGAAAATTCTTATCTGTATCAGCAACGTGCCCGATACAACAACAAAAATTAAATTTGTGAACAACAATACGACGTTCGACAAAAGCGGTGTGCAATGGATTATTAACCCCTGGGATGAACTGGCTCTTACAAGGGTACTTGACCTCAAAGATGCACAGGCAGGTATTGAAAGCGTAACCGTTATGAATGTCGGGCTTGCCGATGCTGAACCTACCATTCGTAAAGCTTTGGCTATCGGCGCCGACAAAGCTATTCGCATCAATGCCGACCCTGTAGATTCTTTCCAGGTGGCTTCGCTGTTGGCCGATGCTATTAAAAAAGACCCTTATGATATTGTTCTTTGTGGCATTGAATCGTGCGACTATAACGGCGCCTCTGTTGGGGGCATGCTGGCTGAACTTCTCGATATGCCTTCCGTTTCGGCTATTTCTTTCCTGAATATAGCCGGCGGAAAAGTAGAGCTTAAACGCGAAATTGACGGCGGACAGGAAAGTATTGAAATAGCTACACCTTTTGTGGGCATTGTACAAAAAGGAATTGCAAAAGATCCGCGTATTCCCAATATGCGGGGTATTATGATGGCTAAAACAAAACCACTTCAGGTACTTGAACCTTCTGCTGCCAATACGCTGACCTCTGTCGGAAGTTTCGACCTCCCCAAAGCCAAGGCCGCCTGCAAAAAAATTGACCCTGATAACGTCAAAGAACTGGTGCGTCTGCTTCACTACGAAGCTAAACTTATTTAATTCCTATTGTTAAACATTTAAAATTAGTTATAAAATGTCAGTATTAGTATATACCGAAAACTGGGATGGAAAGTTCAAAAAGTTATCCTTTGAATTAGTTTCCTATGCCCACGAAATTGCAAAAATGTTAAATACGCAGACGGTAGTCCTTTCTATCGGGAATGTCGCCCATGATGAACTTCAGAAATTAGGAACCTATGGCGCGTCAACGGTAATGTCGGTTGACAATGACTGCTGCAAAAATCTCGACAACCAGGTTTACAGCCATATCATTACACAGGCCGCTTCGAAAGCCGATGCCAACATCATTATTTTAGCACACAATAATATAGGTAAAGCCCTTGCCCCTCGCCTTTCTGTAAGGTTAAAGGCCGGTTTGGCCACAGGTGTTTTATCGCTACCCCAAAGTATTGAGCCTTTTACCATAACACGAAAAGTTTTTACTTCAAAAGCCATAGCAAATATTATTATCAACACACCTGTAAAAATTGTAACCCTTTTACAAAATTCTTTTGGTATTCACGAAAATCAGGCTGCAGTCCAAATTGAAACTTTCAACCCTGATTTAAGCGCTGTTACAGCAAAAACTGTTATCAAAGAAGTAAATAAGGTAACCGGCAAATTATTACTTACCGATGCCGAAATTGTAGTATCGGGTGGAAGGGGTATGAAAGGCCCCGAAAACTGGGGTGGTATTGAAGAACTGGCCGCCTTGCTCGGCGCTGCCACAGCATGCTCAAGACCTGTTTCCGACGAAGGGTGGAGGCCTCACAGTGAACATACTGGCCAAACAGGTAAAATAATTGCGCCCGACCTGTATATTGCCCTCGGCATCTCCGGTGCCATTCAGCACCTGGGTGGCGTAAGCGGCTCCAAATGCATTGTAGCCGTTAACAAAGACCCCGATGCCCCTATTTTTGAAGCAGCCGACTATGGTATTGTTGGAGATGTGATGAAAGTGTTGCCTGAATTTATTGCAGCTGTTAAAGAAATAAAACAAAGCTAAACCCTCGTTTTCGTATTGATTTTATTTAATGCCTGAAAAATTTAATGATAGGGTTGTCTTTTCTTTGTCCGAAGTGGCACAGAGTGTTCAAAAAACACTGCTGCAACGCTATTCAAGTACATTTTGGGTAAAGGCGGAAATGAACAAACTCAATTATTATCATTATTCCGGTCATTGCTACCCCGAACTGGTCGAAAAAAAAGACGGCAAAATAATAGCTCAGTTCAAATCGACGCTTTGGAAAGACGACTACGAAACAATAAACAATAACTTCCTGCATATTTTAAAAGAGCCACTCAAGGATAGCATTAAAATATTGTTTTCGGCCAAAATCACTTACGATGCAGTCTATGGGCTTTCTCTCAGGATAACCGACATTGATCCATCTTTTACTCTTGGTGACCTCGAGCGCGAAAAACAGGAAACTATTGCCAGGCTGCGTACAGAGAACCTTTTTACCCTTAACAAACAACAAACTTTTCCGCTTCTTCCACAGCGTATTGCCGTTATCTCAGTAGAAACCAGTAAGGGTTACGCCGATTTTCTAAAAATATGCAGCCAGAATCCCTGGGGTTATGCCTTTTTTCATTTTCTCTTTCCATCTCTTCTCCAAGGCGAAAAAGCTGTTGATTCTATCATAAATCAGTTGAGCAGAATACGCCGTGTAAAACACCATTTCGATGTGGTGGTTATTGTGCGGGGCGGAGGCGGCGATGTGGGGCTGTCGTGTTACAACAATTATAAACTTGCCCGCGAAATAGCCTGTTTTCCCCTGCCTGTAATCACTGGCATAGGGCACGCTACAAACGAAACTGTGGTGGAAATGGTGGCTTACCGCAACCTGATAACACCCACCAAATCGGCCGAATTTCTTATCCAGGCTTTTCACAACTTCTCAGTGCCCGTGAACAAAGCGACAGATACTATTAAGCAATTTGCGCTCGGTTTCATCAATGAACAAAAATACAAATGGCTTCATACCAGCCGTTACCTCCGATCGGTAGCCATTAATGCCTTGCAAACGCATCATACTTTTATCGGCAACTTCAGGCAAACCATTACCATGCGCTCTATTTTCTATATTTCAAACAATAAAAGTCAGTTAATACAATATGGCCAGTCAGTTTTCAAAGGCACAAAAAATACTTTATTAAACAGTTCTAAATTTATCGGTTTAACTTTAACAAGTCTTAAAAAATCACATATAAATTTTCATTTGTCCCATCAGAACGCCCTGTTATCTATACAAAAACATATCAACGCACTTGACCCCGTAAACGTCCTTAAAAGAGGCTACAGCATCAGCTATTACAAAGGCAAAATCATCAGAAAATATACCGACTTAAAAAAGGACGACACCATTACCACCGTTTTGTATGACGGTACCTTAAAAAGTAAAATTATTTCAACCCAAAAAAGCCACACTAATGACCCTGAAAATAAGTTATGAAGAAGCTTTCAACGAACTTCAAAGCATTGTAGAAGAAATCGAAAACGGAGAAATCTCTGTTGATGCCCTTTCGGAAAAGGTTAAACGGGCTGCGATGCTAATAAAGATATGCAAAACCAAACTCTCAACAACCGAAGAGGATGTCAATAAAATTTTGAAGGAGCTCGAAAATTACACGCCCGATGCCGAACCTGCAGAGGAATAAGACCTAAAGTCGTTAAAATTTATTTTATCAGTGTAACGCTGCCTATATATACATGCTTGGGGCCACCATCCATTTCGCGCAGATTGACCCTATACACATAAACGCCCACAACAATATCGTCTCTTGTGCCTCTATTGTATTTAGTGCCGTTCCATGGTTCCTTAGCCTGGCGCCCGTTCCACTCAGAAGTGTGATACATAATATCGCCCCAGCGGTCGAATATATACATTTCGAAACTTGTCGGGTCAACATTTTGGCCAATGGGTGAAAAACCGTCGTTAAGGCCGTCTTCGTCGGGTGTAAAAGCATTCGGAAAATAAACAGTAAATTCATCAACCACTTTTACAGTACCGGTCACTGTATCTGAGCATCCATTGATATC